>JBDROD010000386.1:0-4935 GCA_043810415.1 Candidatus Zixiibacteriota bacterium
GATAATAATCGATGATCCCGGGCATTTCATCCGAAGCTGCGCTGACATAGTGTTTTCCCGGCATGTACTCTCCCGGCTCATATACGGGTTCGGAGATCACCATAGCCCGGTTTGCCATCCCCAGAAGGAACCGCGCGCCGGATAAATCGCCGGCATAGCGCTGGAGATTAAGAAATATCTTGGTGCGGTTCAAAAGCAGGGTGCGATTTTCTCCCCAAAAAGCCGGGTCGGACCAGCTCCCCTGGGTCACCAGATTGATGCCTTCCCGGCGCAATGTTTTTAAAAGCCGTTTACGGCGCGGGATTACCAGGGCACCGAGGAAAAGAACGTCGATATCTCTGGGTAAGCCCATATCGTACCCGTATTCAGCGCGATGGTAGCCCAAAGGGACGTAGGTTGAATGAAATCCGTTTTCGGTTAAGAATTGCTGCCTTCCCGGGGTGGAGACCACCAGCAAATCCGGTATATTGTACTCCTTAAGTGCGCGCAGCCGGGAATGATTGGTATAAACGTCGGTGGATTGTCTGTGCTTGAGCAGGATCTTGACGATCTCGCGAAAGTGAAGGCGGGGGTGGGATATTCGCGCCGATTTCGGGGGAGGCAACGGCTCGGTATGCCAGATTACGGTAAAAAGACGCTCCTTTGGGGGGAGTGTTTCCAGCTGCCTGCAAACCACCGGAAACCAATTGGCATTGTCCATTATCCAGAGGATGTCATTTTTCTTTATATTTAAGCGTTGGTTTGATGCTTGTGTTACACGAAATCCGGCTTGGTGTAATGAGGAAGTGACTAAATGTTGTTCGTCTTTAAGGGCACGTATCGGACGGTAACAGACGGTGAAGGCGAAATCCTGCAGGCTTTCACTTATTGACATATCATATTATTATCATGGGTAGTCAGGAGGCTGGACGAACCAAATCCGGATGAAATACTCCTGAACTGTCTTTTTACAGTTTGGTTTTCCCTATCAGAGACAAAAACTCCTGCCGGGTTGCCACCGACTCGCGGAAACTTCCCAAAAGAGAGGAGGTCACCAGCATCGAATTCTGTTTCTCTATACCCCGCATCATCATGCACAGGTGACGGGCTTCGATCATCACCCCGACACCCACCGCATCGATGGTATCCTTTATGGCGTAGGCTATCTGCTCGGTCAGACGCTCCTGCAGCTGCAGCCTCCGGGCATACATCTCCATCAAGCGCGCCAGTTTGCTGGCTCCAAATATCTTTCCTTTGGGAATGTATCCGATATGACAGCGGCCGAAGAAGGGCAAAAGGTGGTGTTCGCACAGGCTGTAGATCTCGATATCCTTCAAAATCACCATGCTGTTGGTCTCCTGGGTGAAACGCGCTTCGTTGATCAGTTTCTCCCGGTCCACCCGATAGCCCGAAGTCAAAAAAGCGATATTCTGTGCCACTCGATGAGGGGTTTTTGCCAGCCCCTCTCTTTGCGGATCCTCTCCGATCTCTATTAAAAGCTCCTTTATTAATTTTTCTACCTTGTCGAAGTTAATCTCTTTTTCCATGCAGAATCTCCTTTTTCAAAAGCCCGGTGAAACTCTCCAGAGGTTTCATCTTTGCGTGTTTTAGCAGTGCAGCTACATCCTTGATGGGTAAACCAACCCCCGGCAGGATCAAATCCGGCTCAAGTTCGAAGAGAGGTATGGCAAGAAACGGACGGGTAGCTATCTGCGGGTCGGGAAGAACCAGATCGTCCGTATTTTGCACCAAATCACCGTATAGGATCAAGTCGAGATCGATGGTCCGCGGAGCATTCTTATCATTCGCCCTTTTCCGGTCTAACTCTACCTCTATTTTCCGTAACACTGTTTGCTTTAATTCCTTTGACGGAAGATCCGTCTCTATCTCTACCACACAATTGTAGTATGCGGGTTGCTCTGGTCTGCCTTCGGCTTCGGTGGAATAGACCGTGGAGATTTCCACGATGCGGACTTGGGATGCCAGAAGCCGGAGCGCTTTTTTTACATTCTCCGCCGGCTCGATATTCGATCCCACGCCTATGAATACTCGCGCCATTTTTAAGTTTGCCGCTTTCTGGTGATCTCCACCCCCACGCTTCGGGCAAAGCGGAGAGCATAGGGTTTATCCACCCTCACCTTGACCTGCAGGATCGCTTCATCCTTAAGACAAATGGAAGCTATAGCCTCAGCCAGCGCTTCAATCAGGTGATAGCTGGATTTCTCCACTAAGTTTAAGATTCGTTTCTTAAGCGCCCGGAAATCCACCGAGTCTTCGAACCTGTCGTTTAGACCGGCTTGGTGCAGATCGGCAAGGATGGCGAGATTTATCAGCACGTCCTGCTTTTCGCGCCGCTCCTCATCGTTTATTCCGATGATGCAGCGGGCGCTTAAATCACGGATTAATATACGGTCCATGGGCATACTCCATCAGATTTAAACCCCCGTCAACGTTTATTATCTGACCGGTTAAAAAATCGCTTTTAAGCAGATAAATGACAGCATCCGCAACATCATTGGGATCACCGTGCCGTTTTTGCGGTACCGTATCTGCCATTCGATCCAGATAACGTTGGTTCTTTCCTTTGGGTGGAAGAATTAACGCCGGGGCGATTCCGTTCACCATAATGTTTGGAGCAAATTCCAGCGCGGTATACTTGGTCAGGGTCGAAAGCATTTGTTTGCTGAGTATGTAAGCCACGTGCAGCCGATCGTAGCTGTTGATCCGGCTATCCAGCAGGTTGATGATCTTCCCCTTCCGGGTCACTTTAGCAAACTGCCGGCTCAAAACAAACGGCGCCCAGGCATTGATCCGAATGTGTCTGGTCAGGGCCTGATAATCCATCCGCTGGAGGGTATCCGGAAGAAAAACGGAAGCGTTATTGACCAGAATGTCCAGCGATCCGGTGAATTTAAGTGTTCGAGCGATCAAGGTTTCACATTCCTTGGCTTTCTCGAAATCCGCACCGATCACCCATGAATTAACTCCGATATCTATCAGCTCGGCTCGGAGTTTTTGAGCATCCTTCTTGGAGTTGCAGTAATGAATCGCCACATTCACCCCTCCTGCGCCAATGCCACAGAGATCTTGCGTCCGATCCGCTTGGATCCACCGGTGACCAGAGCTGTCCTGCCTTTGAGCTTTTTACTTGGCATAATAATACAAGTACTCCTGCTTGTTCAGTAAGGTTGGCTTAAACTAATAGATCGATCTTCGCCGCCAGGATGAAATCGTTTCGGGTGAGCCCCCCCACTTTATGGGTGGAGAGGACCAGCTTCACCTGGCTGTAGGAGATGAGTATATCCGGATGGTGGTTCTGCTCTTCCGCCAAATCTGCCACCTTGTTCACGAAATCCATGCTCTGACGAAAATCCTTGAAGGAGAATTCCCTCTGGATGGTCTTATCTGCCAAGGTCCATCGGGGAATATCCGTGATCAGATTTTTGGTTTCATCCAGCGAGAGAGGAGGATCGCCTGCCTTTGGTTGTTTGCAATTCTCCTCTGATAGTTTCATAATTTTCTCCTCTCTTTTTAGCGAATGGCTCCGCGCAAATTTTCCGGTTTCACCTGTTCCCCTCTTTTTATCAGTCCCCTTGCCATATCGACTTTTCCCCACACGTTGCACATCATCGCCCCTCTGATCTTTTCGTCCTTCAGGTAGTAGATTACGCCTGTATCGTTCTCCTTTTGCCAGTCGGCAAAAGTCTCCAAACGAGGGTCTATCTCCCCCACCGCTTCATACCCAAACTCGAAAAGATCCGAGAAGAAGTAAGGCATATAGTCGTAGGGAACTCTGTCTCCTGTCATGTTACGACCAGCCCATTTCCCCTGGTTTAAAGCATTATCCCAATGCTCGATTCGCATATTCTGACCCAAAGCCTTATACGGGAATAGGGCGTTATCCCCTGCAGCATAGATATCCGGGTGGGAGGTTTGCAGGTATTCGTTAACCGAGATTCCGTTTTGGGTCACAAGACCCGCTCTTACTGCCAGATCTACAGCCGGCATTATGCCGATCCCGACGATCAACAGATCCGTTTCTATCTGTTTACCGCAATTAGTTCGGGTGAGAAACTTGGATCCTTTCCGGATGATGGAAATCGGCTTGTCTTCGCTTAGAACTTTGATCCCTTTTTGAATATAATGCCGTTGTATGGCTTGACCCAGCCCATCGGGAAATATCCGCTGGACTAAGTATGGCTCCGGAAAGATCATGGTTATGTCTATCTTATTGATGCTAAGCGCAGCCGCTATCTCCGACCCGATAAAACCGCCGCCGACGACTAAAGCCGATTTTCCCTCCTTTACCTCATTCTTTATTCTCAGATAATCATCCAGAAAGCGGTAATAGCAGATACCCTCAAGATCACCTCCGGGAATGGGGAGGGTCCTGGGAATGCCTCCGGTGGCCAAAAGAAGTTTCTCGTAACGATACATCCTCCCCTGGTCGTCACCTACGGCTTTGTTCTTGATGTCGAGCGATACCACCTTGGTGCCCAGCATCAATTGGATCTGATTTTGATCATAGAAACTCCAGTCGTGTAAGAATAGCTCCTCCACTTTTTTCTGGCCAAACCACAGCTTTTTGGAAAGAGGCGGCCGGTCGTAGGGGAGGTGTTTCTCTCCTCCGATCATAAGAATCGACCCGCTTTTGTCGCGTTCTTTTATCTCCTGCGCTGCCGATGCCCCTGCCAGTCCCCCACCCACGATCACATAAGTGTAAGCGGATTCTAGCATGGCCAAAACCTCCTTAATTTGATTCCTTCTTTTCGATTTCTTGAGATAGATTCAATTAAAACGAACGGGTGGAAATTTAAAGCGTCCCCAACCGGATTTGAACCGGTGTCGCCGCCGTGAAAGGGCGGTGTCCTAGGCCAAGCTAGACGATGGGGACAGATAGTTCCGTCAATAGTCAACAGTTAATAGTCATCAGCAAAAACGAATAAAGCTTTTACT
>JBDROD010000387.1:0-7659 GCA_043810415.1 Candidatus Zixiibacteriota bacterium
CATTGTCTCCGATTTTTGTATCTTCGAACGTAAAACAGATGGCTATGTACAATAATTTCAGGGAGTTAAAGAAAACGTTAAGCCGTCTGATAAAACCATTTTAAAGTCATACCCAGTGGCATACTTTTTGCCTTTATTGCATACCGAAGCGTGATAACATAGTGAGGAAAGTGGCTTTTGATCTTATTTACGGAGGGGGTGAGAAACAAAACGTTTTTAATGTTAATTGAGAGCGGCAGAGTAAACAAAATTATGAAATCAATAAATCATGAAGGGTTTAATTTAAACAAGTGGAATATAACAAATAACAATTTCTTTAAAGGAGGTAAAAGATGAAAAGGCTCACCTTTTCTCTTTTGTTTCTGGTAATGGCAGTCGTAGTATTTGGGAGCTGGTCTTGGGCAGTAACCTGCCCGGAAGCGCCCCTCGATAACGGAAACTGCGACACCTTGAAGGTAACGTGTCCGGATGCAATTCAAACAGGAGCTGGACCATATCTGGTCCGGTTTCCCATGTGGATCACGCATGATGTTCCAACGGACTCCGTTGATTCTATAGCCGCTATGGTTATCCCATTATGTTATACTCACACTAATCCAGCTGCTTATTGCAGTGTAGGTTCGTATTGGAATAGAAACCTGTGGAGCCAACTTCATCGAAGTATCTTTCGGGACTTAGTAGTGGGCACTGACACTTCTTTTAACTGGATGATGGCTCTTTATAATCAAGAAGAGGGTGCAGAGTGGAACGGGGTTATTTTAGATTTAAATAGTAATCCCGACAGTTCCCATTTTTGGCTTACTTTAATTCCAACTGGCTCAGAGGACCAAAGGGTGGGAGATATAAATAACGTTCTAATGGTCACCATGACTATGACCATACAAGATACCATGCATGTCAGTATAGACACCTGTTTTTGGCCCCCCAGTTCACAAATGGCTTTTAGCCGGGCAGATTCAAAGACTTACGTGCCAAGGTTAAATCTGCCTAATACCTTCTGGATAGGTCCGCCCCGTCTGCAGGTGCTTTCTCCTAACGGTGGTGAACAATGGTCGCAGGGCAGCTCGCATGACATCACCTGGCTGGCGGAGAACTTCGATGGCGGAACCGTAAAGATTGAATATTCCACTAATAGCGGATCAAATTGGACTACGGTTATCGCCAGCACAGCTAATAACGGATCATATACGTGGAATCCTATACCCAACACCCCATCTCCGACCTGCTTGGTTCGGGTATCCAACACAGTGGGAGGAACTCCAACCGACCAAAGCGATACGGTATTTGAAATAACCGCACCGCCAACCCCGGACTTCAGCCTCGCGGCTACACCCGATACCCAGACAGTGGCAGCGGGAGATTCGACGAATTATACCGTGAACCTGGGAGCGCTTAACGGATTTAGTAATGCCGTTACATTGAGCATGAGCATAATCGAATCCTTTACCGGAATAACGTCGGATTTCACTCCCAATCCGGTAACTCCGCCGGGATCCTCCACCATGAACGTGCATACCACGGTGGCGACTGTTCCGGCATCCTATCATTTGGTTGTGACCGGCACTTGCAACTCACTGGTTCATAAAGACACGGTCACTTTGATAGTGACGCCAGCACCCGATTTCACCATTACCGCTAATCCTGATACCCAACAGGTCATAGCAGGAAATGGCACGACCTATAACGTGATATTGTTGTCCCAAAACGGTTTTTCCAGCCCGTGTACCTTGACGACCAGCACGCTTCCGGATGGTGTCTTAGCTAATTTTGACGTAAATCCGGCTACCCCCTCCGATACCTCCATTATGTCGGTCAGCACTACCTTAGGCATAACCCCGGCCGGAACCTTTAAGATAACCATAACCGCCACGGAACAGACCAAGCTTCAAAAGAGCACGGATGTGTATTTGGTAGTGAAAATACCCGATTTCACCATCGACGCCACTCCGGAGACTTTGGCGGTAAGGCAGGGAGAACAGGGAAACTACAACGTCGCCTTGACTGCACTTTACGGCTTCAGCTCCGCCTGTACCTTAACCGTCAGCGGGCTTCCGGCTAACGTAATCGGTGAATTTGCTCCCCCGAATGTAACTCCGCCCGGTGCTTCCACACTGACCATAACTGCCGGTATAACTGCTGTCCCCGCTAAATATCCGCTGATTGTTACCGGCGCCCAGTTATCGGCAAAAGGTCCGGTTCTAGCACACAGCGATACTGTCATACTGGATTTGCGAAGCCAGAAGGATTTCGATCTTGCGGTCACTCCCGAAACGTTGCGGGTTGAACTCGGTGAAGACAGCAGCTATAAGGTCAAGCTAACCTCCATTAGCGGATTCGACACGCCGTGCAGTTTGAGCGTAAGCGGCATTCCCGACAATGCTACGGGGAGCTTTGACTCGCATATTTTGATTCCAACAGACAGTACTTTACTGAAAATAATGGTCTCGTGCAATCTCAATACTTCAAACGTAACTCCAAACACTTTGATCGTAACCGCAACCGAGCTGGCGGTTAAGGGTATCCAGAAAACCAAACAGGTTTATCTAATCATCGATCAAAGTTCGCAGGGTTTCAAGTTTGCCACTTCACCGGACTCTCAGAGTGCGGTGGTTGGGGATTCAGCCATATACCAGATTCTAATCAGACGGACAGCCTGTTTCACCCTGGCTTGTTCCTTATCCATGGAAAGCGGGTTGCCTGGCGGAGCTTCTTGTTATTTCTCACCTCCGGTTATCCCATCCAGTGATTCCACCTCCAAGCTCGTGGTTCTAAGCGGAACCGCTCCCGCAGGAATAAGCAAACTGCTCGTCAAAGGCGCGGCACCCGGCAAATGGATCAAGGACACTTTGACGCTAGTGTTGCAGGATTTCGACGTCAGCTCCAGCCCGGATACGGCTTTTATCACCCAGGGACAATCTGCGGGATTTAACATAACCGTCAATTCTCTGTTTGGATTTGCCGAGCTCTGCACCCTGATGGTTTCCGGATTGCCCAACAATTCGAATGGAGTCTTCGACAAGAGTACTTTAATTCCCCCGGATAATTCCTTCTTTAACGTCTACACCGAGCCTGGAACCGACACCGGCTGGTATGACATTACCATCACCGCCAGTAGGATGACGGCGAAATCTACGGTTCTGGAGCATTCCCATATCATTGTTTTGAGGGTCAACGAAAGCAGCGATGTGGAGACCGGATTGGATAATCCCAATGCACCCAAGACGTTTTCCCTGTTTCAGAATCAACCTAATCCGTTCAACCCAACCACTCAGATCAGCTATTACCTGCCCAAAGCCAGTCATGCCAAGCTAACCGTCTATAACGTCTTAGGGCAATCAGTTAGAGTGCTGTATGATGGTTACCAGGAAGCCGGGATGCAAACCGCTACCTGGGATGGAAGAAATTCGGATGGGGTTGAGCTAAGCAGTGGAATTTACTTCTATCGACTGCAGGCGGGAGACTTCAACCAGACCAAGAAGATGTCACTCATGAAATAGAAAAATCATCACTGCGTGGCTTGAGACAAAGCCCTCCGGTTCGAGTGAGACCGGAGGGCTTTTGTTTTAAGGAAATAAACGTTAAATAAGTTTTCATTCACAAGGGGAAGCGCCGTTCTTGAACAAGTAGTTTATCAGGTAAACCACGTCTCCGACATCTACGGCAGCATCGCAATTGACATTCCCGACCTCCAGGGGAACGGGTGCCGGACCGTTTTTGAACAAGTAGTTGATCAGATAAACCACATCCCCTATGTCTATTTTCCAATCTCCGTTCACATCTCCGCGCATGAATGGTGTGGTTCTCCCCAAACCGAACCAATCCATTATTCTCCTCATCAGGGTATAACTGTTATTGGGTGAGGTTCCGGATGACGGCACTCCTTCGAAAGCGAAAGCCAGAAAAACCACCTGGTAAGCGGAAGAGGCAATCTCGGGATAACGCAAGGCACAATAGTTGACCGAGTCTTTGCTCCCCGCCAGGAGAGGATAATCGTCCGGCTGTACCCCTTCTCTGGGCAGAGCGGTAGAACCTATACCGGTGGCAGAGAAAATTCCCACAGCCCCGGTCCCCGGTACAAGGTAATCCGAGAAATTGTAAAAAGGAGGATTCAATCCAAAAGCCATACCACCTGATATCGTATCTCCGGATAATCCCGCTACCGATGTTTCACCCGTATCGTCCGTATGCCCAGCCACGTGCAGGTAATTGGTTATAAAGGTGGTGGGATTATTGTCCAAAAGCAGGTCCTGACTGGAGAGAAAAAGTTTTCCTCCGTTGTCCAGGTAAGTAATAAGCCGAGCCTGGTCGGTAGCGGTCAGGGTTTTGGGGGACGAGATGGTGCCATAATCCGGTCCGGTGGTCCAGACCACAGCCTGATAAAGGCTCAACATGGAATCGGAAGGTGTTCCCTGGGTGGCATAGGTCCAGATTTCATAGGAAAGTCCCGTAGAATCCAGGGCGGAAAGGAAATAAGTCTCGTAGGAGCCTCCCCCATCGTCATCCACAAAGAGAATAGGTTTCTGTCCGATGTTAACCTGAAAAGTATCGGCTGCGGAATAGGAGCCGGCAGCCTGTATTTGAATGATGAAAGAAGCCGTATGTCCCACCGGACAGGTGCCGGATATATCAATCTGGTAAGGGGTCAGGTTGGTACCGGAATCTCCTGCCGTTAGGTCCGGGTACAGGGAAGTTGAGGAGGTAACGGTCACATAGGGATCATTGGACAACAGGGTGGCTTGCACCTGTTGGCTGTTAGTGCTCCCCTCGTTTTTCAAAGTTACCACAACGCTACACGTCTCTCCCGGGTCCGGTTTTCCGTTTCCATTCCCTCCCAAATCGTCCATATCGACCGATTGGTATACCAGACAGGGGGCGTGTGCCGTGATGTTCGGACCATCATAACCCCAGCTTTTATTGGGTGAGGTTATGTTCAGGTGAAAGGGTATATCGGTTCCATCCTGAATTTGACTGGAGACGATGAAAACATACTTGCCCGAACTTACAGCGGTGTCTCCGGCGGGGATGTCTCCATATGTTTTTGAACTGTCTGTCACCGTCACCAGAGGTTGGCTGGTGCTCAAGCTGGCTTCCACTGCATAGGCGGTAGAGTCACCCAGGTTTTCCAAAACCATGGAAAGCTCAATGGTTTCCCCAAAATCGACCTGCCCGTCGTCATTCCCCCGGCTCTGACCCAGGCTGTCGTCATCAATCCGATAACTGTGAAAAGTAACATAAGCACCCATTATCGGCTTGGGATGGGTAACGGCATCGATATCGCATCCGGGATATTGTTCTGTAGCACTGCCATCGTTATCGTCAACTATCTTTATGTATCTTACGGTATCCGTGGAAAGGGAGGAGATATCGAAAGAGGTGGTGCCAAAACCGGTTCCTATAAGAGCCCAGGTTCCATTATACGGAACCGTGCTCCAATAAATCCTGTATCCGTCCTGTGTCGAACCTACCTCGTACACGGTGAAGTCCGGACCATCCAAATCCACGATGGGGGTATTCTTTCCCATATCCAATTCCACATGCCCGCCCTTTCCCAAAGAGGCAAAAAGATCGTCTGGCAGTCCCAGAGCGGCTGAAGCATTAGTCGGATTGTTTTGATATTGGTTGGGATAAGAATAAGGATCATAGAAATAACAGGAGATGACGTGAGTGGCAAAAAGCTCGGGTCCCGGTCTTAAAGCCACATTCAATATGGTGGGGGTGGTTCCGCTAACCGAAATACCCGATATAGTGGTATCCCGATAACCGTTTGCGGAGAACTTGAGTGAGTAAGTTCCGGAAAGCAGATTCTTTTGGTAGTCACCATAAACCGGATCTGCAAAAACCGGTTGACCGAATGTCGTACACCTGACCATGCCTTCCAGAGGCTGACCGGAGGTGGCATCGGTGATTCTCCCCCTCACTCCATCGTCCGTCCGCTCCATCATAGCCAATATAGCAGGCCGGTTCAGGTTCCAGCAGGGGTCTATGTTGGTGTTTTCGGTTTCGATGGTGGCATCGATGTCTCCCCGGGAGCCGTAGCTCCAGTCGTTGCAGTCCCCGTAGGTTTGATACCAGTTATATCCTTCAACTAAGGTATAGCCGGTAGCAGAAGCATAAGGTGCCGAGATATTGACTATAAAAGCGCTGTCCGGAACCGGGAAGGGCCGGTAATTCCATACATAGTTCACATATGCTGCCGTGGTATGAAAGGATAAGGATACAGAGAAATTGTGTTCCAGACCATGCAATCTGATGGCTCGGGTTTCGGGTTGAGAAAAAATAGAGGGGCTGCCCCCTTCACCGTTCCACATATAGCCGTAATCCCGGTTAAGATCTACTCCATTGGCATTATATCTGGTTCCGGCGGTTCGTCCGTCCGGATTCATCATGGGGATGATCCAGGTTTCAAGATCATTAACCAAATGGGTTACCTGTGTATTGGTACCGTAGTTGTCAGTCAGATAATGCAACATGTTGAGACCGATTTCGATTCCCATGTACTCGTTGCCGTGATGGTTTCCGATAATCCGAAACTCTGGTTCGTTTTCTTCTTGTGTAGGGTTATCGCTCACTTTAGCTCCGAGGATCATTCTCCCCTGAACGGTATAGCCTAAAGTGTCCAGAATCACTATATTGGGATAAGTTGATGCTACCAGCAGCATCTCCGTTACCAACTGATCGTAAGTATGGAAAGCCTTATTCCAGTCTGATCCATACAGCGCAATGTTTTTTTCCTCAGGAGTCCAGTATTGTACCTGGACATTATAGCCTTTTGCGATTAATTCATTTAAACGCTGGGAGCCGACTACCACGTCCACCCATCCCGGTCCTGCACTTGCGACGTCCAAACCCTTCTCCCCTAACAACCTCGCCTTCTCCTCCATAGAACTTACCCACACCCGGGTATAAATCTCCTCGGAAGCCAATGTCTTTGAAGTCTGCCATAAAATCACTGAAGTTAGTACTAAGGCCAGAATCAAAGCTGTCTTAAATCTCATTGAAGCTCTCCTTTCAAGTTTAACGAAGAACCAAATGGACTTACATCATAGATTATCGTCAGTTTCCGGTGATACTTGCACCAACAGCCCGTTTCACACCATCTATCGATATAATACGCAAAAAGCCTGTTTTGTCAATTGGTTTTTAGATCGGATAACCTTCAAATGCCAGAATTCCCTACCGTTGTCTTATTTTTTGTTGACATGCAAAGCGCTAATGTTAAATTACCCCAGGATAAATTAGGGAGTTTAGCATGTCTAGCACAATTTTGATGCTTTTGGCCATTATTCTGAATGTCTGCGGGCATCTCTTTTTGAAAGCGGGGATGAACAAGATAGGGGCGATATCGGTAAGTCAGCTGGTGGGAAATTTCACCATGATCTTCACCACCCCTTTTATCGTTTTAGGACTTATGTCTTATGTCTCGAGCGTTGCCATGTATATGGTGGTTTTGTCCAAAGTGAATATATCCTACGCCTACCCCCTGATGATGGGGTTGGGCTACGTTTTGATAGTCTTATTCTCTGGAGTGAACCCCTTTTGTTGGACAGGTTAGGTTAGGATGGTTGGGCGGTTCACTTTTTCGTTCCTCAGGAGGGCTTCGAACTCGTTAGGCGGTCGATAGCCCAGGGAGGAATGTAATCGTTTCTCATTATAGACATC
>JBDROD010000388.1:0-2584 GCA_043810415.1 Candidatus Zixiibacteriota bacterium
ATTATCTGATTAAGGGATTCGTGGAGCGAGAAAAATAGCGATGCTAAAATCAAAATTCAAAAAGCAAAGTGCAGGCAGACGACTGTCTGTCGGCGTAAAACTATAATTCACGCTTCAAAACTGGATGACGGGCAGGAGCTGGCACGAGAATGAAGCGGATGTCCACTATTTGTCATGTTGAGCGAAGCCCTATACCGGATGGTATAGGGCGAAGCGAAACATCTCTGTTTTAGATTCTTCGCTACGCTTAGAATGACATGCGAGAAGTAATTTTACATTCTTCTCCTTGTATTTTTAATTTACTTGATTTCCCAGTTTTGAGCGGACAATATCTCTCCCAATCCCACCTCCTGTAAAAATTTTCTCACCGGCAGAGAAAGATACTTGCGTTTCTTCAATACCACCCCATATCCCAATTTCCCGAAATGCTCGGTCACCGGCACGTAGGACAAAGCCCGGTCTTGAGTGGCTTGCGTTACCAGCCCCGATACCATGGATATTCCCTGTCCGATCTTCACGTATTCCTGAATCACGGTCGCGCCGGTGGTTTCGATAACAATGTTACAGCTGAGATTGTTTTTCTTAAAGACGCTCTCCACGTTTTTTCGGATGGAGTTCTCCGGTTCATACAGTATGAGCGGCTCCCGGGCGATCTCCTTCAAGCTCACCTTGCGTCGACCAGCCAATCGATGGCTGCTGGGAACGCAGAGGAACATATCGTAGGACCATACTTCAAAAAAAGACAGATCCAAAAAGTCGTTCCAGGAGGAGGTGATGCCGAAATCGGCATTTCCGGCCGAGACGATCTCCATAATCTCGGTATCTAAAGGTTTGTTCATGATCATCAGGCGACTCTCCGGATTTCTCTTTTTGAATTTTTGCACGATCTGAGGCAGCTTGTACTGCATTATCCCCCGATAGGCGGCAATGGTGACGGTTCCTTCGGGAGAGCCAGCCAGCTCGGCGAAATGGGTTTCGATGTTGTCCAGAGTCTGCAGGATTATGTCCACATATGCCATAAGAATTTTGCCAGCCGGAGTTAATACGATCCCCCGCCCCTCCCTTTCATACAGCTTGACTTGAAGCTCATCCTCCAAAGCTTTCACCTGATGGCTAATGGCGGATTGGCCAATGTTGAGCACTGCCCCTGCTTTGGAAAAGCTTGAATGTACCCCCGCCCAATAGAATCCCTTTAGTGCTTGAAGGTCCATATTCCCTCCGGGCGACCGGTCTTGGTCAGTTTATCTGTATTCAGACTTATCGTTCATATATGAACATATCGGACTATGTATGCACAATAATACTATTTTATAACATAATAATATTTTGTTTCATATATGTCAAACGATATCTTATATATGAGGACAAAGAGAGAGCGTCAGGGAAAGGTTAAAGGCTAAAGGAAAACATATTTGTATTCAGAAAATTTGTGCTGGCAAAATGACCAGGGTCAATTGCCGGTGAGTAGAGAAAGGAGCCCAACATGTTACAACCGATAATGTTTACGTTAAGGGCATCGGTGGTACCGTTTCAATTGTTACGTCCGCTGCCCACCATCTTTGCCAGCGTAGGCGGGGTGACCGGGGAAGGTTGCTCCAGGGAAATGCCTGCCTCGGTTCGAAAGGAATTTGATTCTCATTTAGACTGTCTTGCGGATATGGTGAACGTGCTGGCGGAGATGAAAGCACTTACACCTGCGGATCGGGATAAGCTTTCGCGAATGTTAGTGGAAGTGAAAGAGGCTGAACCTGCTGATCTATGCGAGAAGACCAGCTTATTCAATCGGAGATTGGAGGAGATCTGCGAAAACCAGAAGACTGCGGTACGTGAGGAGTGTCGAGCCCATCCGTTTGTGTTTCGGGATCTCTACCGCAGCAGTGTGCGAGTAAAAAAGCTCTGCTTGATCTACCAGGATGAGACCAATGAAAGGATAGGCAGTCTTAAGGATCTGCTCTGTGATCGCTGCTACTATGACGTGGAGACCAGATCGGAGGAGTCGATAAGGTCCCAGCCGGTACATTCGGACTTCGTCATCTATGCACCCACCCAGCATGCGGGGGACGTTTATTTCGACGGCATGCCCAAAGCGGGTCTTCCCCTGCTTCTGATGATCGATCTGGGGAAGAGCATCGAGGACTGTTCCATTGCCGATCTGCGGCGGGTCTTCAGACACCAGCAGAATCATATCGACGTTTTGTACTCCCCGTTTCCGCCGATTCATTTGTTTCAGAAGATCGACATCACCTATATACCGAATTTGTACAAGATGAGCGGACGGTAATGGAATTTGACCTGTTCTCATCAAAAGGGGGGGGGTGAGGAAAAGAAACGAAGAACCCCCTGAATCCCCCTTATCAGGGGGACTTTTTTTGGCTATTTATATTTTCGTTGAATAATAAACTAACCTTTAAGTTTCTTCACCAACTCTGCTACCCGCTTTCCCATTTTCATTGCGTTTTCGGAGGTTTCTTTGTCCGGCGCTCCGATGCAGGATACGCCATAGTGGCCTGTGGCATCCATGGGGTCTCCCACGATGATCATCCCGTAGATCAACATCGCCTGGATGATAGAAATGATGGTGGTC
>JBDROD010000389.1:0-3494 GCA_043810415.1 Candidatus Zixiibacteriota bacterium
GTTGAACTCTTATCTCGTAAAACAACATGGCACCCTCTATTTATCCTAACTAATCCCATTCTACAATATCAATCAGAGTCGGGAAAAGACGGGTGCATTTTCAAGCGTCACAGTGGGTGTATTTTCACTTGACATTTACAACCGCAGGATATTCCTCAATATCATACTTTAAGCTTGGAAAGGTGGCTATCAGCCACAAATCTGCGAACTCGTAGGAATAACGTTTGATGTCCCTGCCACGCAGAATCGGTCGTATAATTTCAGCAGATTTTGGGTCGGCAGCGATAAGTTCATCTCGTTTTGCCTGACCAATGATGAAAGCCTCGTTGAATCCGGTTTTTATCCCGTAATTTATATGCACATCCCACTCCCTGAGTGGAACGCCGGCAGTCTCAATTTTCCTCTTTATGCTTTGCTCAATAGGAGAGAGGATTGTCCAACTATCACCGGAATCAAACCGGCTGGTCGCACTGTTTCGCTCAATATAAACGCTCAAATTATTCAAGCAGTCATCCTTGATCATGCATGCTTCAGTTTGACCCCTATTCATACCTTTTTGAAAGATCACAATACCGACATCCACTGTTGCGGATTCAAAGATCTTTTGTCCCACAAAATCTATCAGCCGCAGCGGATTAGTTTTATGTGCGAAGAAGTCACGAATCGCCTTACCGTAATCAGCACGCATCCATTTGTTTGAAGTTATGAATGACAAAATGCCACCATCAGTAAGAAGACCGTATCCTTGCTCATAAAAAAGACAATAAATATCACCCATGCGTGCAAAGGATTGGTATTGCATCTTTTTTAAGCGGTCTGCTTCTTGTGGTATTGACTGGAGCTGGATATATGGTGGATTGGCTATTACTACGTCAAACCCATCTGCAACTCCAAACATCCAGTCGGGATCAAACCAGTCACTAGCTTCGTTTAGAAATGGATCCCAGGAAGCAAGTTGCAATGCCAGAGTATCTTTACCGCCATATTTTACCGTATATTCAAGTATTCTCCCCCTGGTGTTCCGAAAGTCGTTTTCGATCTGTTTTTTCTGCTCTCCATAGCTTCTAAGGTATTTCTGTCTCAGTTCTTTCAACCGTTCTATTTCTTCTCCTGCTCCAAATCCAAGCTGACGGTTAAAAGCTGGAGGTAGTCCTATAAGGCTGTTAGCTGCAACGAATTTGAACTCAAGGTTAGGTAACGGCTCGATACCACGATTAGGTTTATCATCATTTACTTTTTCATCGACGATAAGTGAGAGAAAGAACCGCAGTTTTGAAATCTCTACGGCGATAGTCTGGTTATCCACTCCGTATATGGAATTTTGAATAATAATTAGCTTGCGAATGTATTCCCAATTCTGCTCCCGAACACGCTCCAGTAACTGGTCTTTGAACAGCCCCGGTTCTATCTTTGCCAAGTGCTCGCTAATCCAGAGCCTGAGGTCCGGATCTATTTTACGCAAGGCATGAATCATTTTATGAAGAATGCCCATCGGAAATGCACCGGAACCACAGGCCGGATCGATTATCTTTATTTTGTCAAAGGCAGCGATAATAGCTTTCTTGTCCGAATCTTTGAATTCGGGTATTTCATCTTCCCAGGAAAGGAGCAAACCAAGCTTTTCTTCCTGAATACCAGTATTTGTCTTCAGGAACTGTATAAGGCTCTGGTCGACCATGTAGTCCACGATGACGCGGGGTGTATAGTAACTCCCGGTGGACTTCCTGGCGGATTCCCCCGTTTCCGGATTTACTTCTGCAAGCAGGTTCTCGAAAATTCTGCCAAGCATTTCCGGATCGACCGACACCTCGGCATCAACCGTACTGTTTTCGTCGATGGTGAAGTTGTACTGCTCCAGCACTCCAAAGAATCTTATAAACCAGTAATCGGATATCTTGAGCCCGTAATTTGGTTTGCCTGGGTAAAAATCGTGGATATGCGGCTCGAACAGTCCGCCATTGAGGAAAGGAATGATATTTGCCTTAGGGATAATTTCTCTTCCTGGTTCTTTAGCCGGTTTGTTCATTACTTCGAAAAACAGTGGCTCAAGGATGCTATGAAAATAGTCGTTGTTTCCTTTGACCGCATTCAAAGACAAAACATCCTCCGGAATAAGCGGGATCTCTTTATCGGATTTCTTGTGTTTAAGAAACCAGCAGAAAATTATCCGGCCGATGAGCCGTATTGCGAATTCTTCGTATACCTTCTTGTCGTCGTCTGGGACTGAAGGTAACACCAGATTGGACTCCTCTTCCCCTGTCAACGCGTAAAAAGCCTCTGCAATAAGCTTGTAGAATTCCTTGTTTACCTTCTCTACAGAAAAAGCGTCTTTTATAGATTCTAGATTCGAATAATCGCACCTGCCAATGCGGTCGAGAAAAGTCTTGTTTGTCTGGTCGCTGCTGATGAAGTAGGTAAAACGCCTGAAGTTGTTCCACGATTTCTTGGTCCCTTCAGCCTGTCCGTAGACGAGACTGAAGCGGAAACTGCCAGAATCATCATGAAAAACAAAGAAGCCGGCGTCATAAATTCCAGCTTCTTTCAGTATCTTTTTTGCTTTCTCATACTGGGTTTTTTTAGCGGAGCGCTCGGTCAATTCCGTATTTACCCTAGCGGTGGTCACCAAGAGACGTTCCGTATTCCCGAAATCTATCTCTCCCAACTTGCGGAATCCACTAATCTTTTGTTCCTCGTCATATTGGGACAAGTCTTCCGGGTCTTCCGCATAATCATCACAACTCCGGCGGAAGAACCGGTTCAGATTATCATCTGAAAAGTTATCGATTACCTGCTGCAAATCCTCTTTACTCATTGTGAATCCTCGATGTTTTCAATAGCGATGATAACTTCGGTCCCTATACCGCTAAGCTTCTTCTTGACGGTCTCAAGGTAGTGTTCACCCAGTTGCTCTCTCAGGCGTTCTAATTCTCCGGTGACGGTCCTTATTTTAGCGGCGTCTTTCGCTGCAGAGTTCAGGTTAGCCAGGCGGCGAAGTGTGTAATCAGAGAGGGTCTTGTAATCCATGATGTCTTCTCTGAGTTCTCTCAGAAATGGCAGAAGTGGCTCTATTTCAGGAAGTGTGCTCTTGAGGAGAGTCGTAACGTTATTCAAAGCCTTTTTCTCAATACTTATCTCGGCTGAAGGAGTGCCGGGACTTTCCCGGAATTCTTTAGCGGCGTGGTAGTTCTCCCAGAATGACTCGCTGAGGGGAAGTGGCGGCTCCTCCTTTCCGCATTCAATATATTCGAGTGTGTTTTCGAAAATAATCTCTTCAGGCTTGTTCTCTCCTCCAAAGATGCCGCGTGTGAAGAGCCCTAGTCCTTTTTGGATGAATACCACGAGGTTGCTTTCTTTAAAACGTTTGGCTACCTTTACCCTGGGCGGGAGTTCATTAATACGCTTGATAACATCGGGATAGGAAGCAACGATGTCAGCATACAT
The DNA here is from genome assembly GCA_043810415.1 of Candidatus Zixiibacteriota bacterium. Lineage (GTDB taxonomy): Bacteria > Zixibacteria > MSB-5A5 > MSB-5A5 > SM1-73 > CAIVRH01. Next base: position 3,442 of record JBDROD010000389.1, read on the forward strand.
TTGTCTGATTTTCGTCTGGAAACTCTCCTCTTCAAGGTTATCCGGATTCTCCA
>JBDROD010000390.1:0-2313 GCA_043810415.1 Candidatus Zixiibacteriota bacterium
ATTCCAAGTCTACCCCCACCGATGAAATCTCCGTTCTGATTTCGGACGAAAGTTTCTTAATGGCATTTTCGTCTTTCTCGGAAAGGGTGATGACCAGGTTGGAATCAAGACACATTTTCCTCTCGTACCGAAGCAATTTTCTCCATTGGAAAAAAGCGTAGACTCTTTCCAAAGAATTAGATGTATATTTATAATATCGCTCCATCATCTTGCTTTCCACATTGTGTTGTCTAAGAATCACGGGGATATTCCTGCAGTATCGGGCATATGGAGCCATATGCAAGGTCTCAATCTGCACTAAATCGAACGTATTCTGAGAAAGGACCTCCTTCAGCTTATCCTCCATCTCTAAGGAATACCATCTGGCAAGATTATAAGGGATGTGGTTGAAAAAATTTTGACCAATCCCGGCTTGGAGTAGTTGATGTCTTTACCCCATATGCCCAGTCCGGCAGCCAGAACTGTTTCTATGCCCGTACAATACTTTTTCAAATACGACAGGTGCTGATACTGACCCTCCTGAATCAAAGATAATAGAAAAATCTGGTGTTGCCTAGTCAGCTGTCTTATGGTATTAAACTCCAGAATTCTATTGCCATTATCCAAGGGAAAAGGAAGGGTGGGTGTTAAGATAAGAATTCGCATGGAAGATTTGAAACGATATGGAAGATATCAGAGCGATTTAATCCCCGGTCTACTCTAACGCAAAAACAGTCAAGTCAACGGTTAAATCTTACTTCTGGCTTGGATCAAACAGTTCCCCAAAAAACGTTCGCATCGCTTGCCAGGAACGCTTGTCCGCTTTCTCGTTGTAAGCCGAACCGGTAGACGGATCGTTGCCCGAATCAATGTTGGTGAAACTGTGAACTGCCCCAGCATAGAGAACTAATTGCCAGTCTGCGTCCGTCTGTTTCATCGCCTCCCAGAAAGCATCCACGTCCTTCTGCGGGACGAAAGGATCGTCGGCACCGTGCAGCACCAGCACCTTGGCTTTTATGTTCTTGTCATCCTCCGGATGTGGGGTATCCAAATTTCCATGAAAACTGACCACCCCGGCAATGTCCACCCCGCTGCGAGCCAGCTCCAATACCGTCCCCCCGCCAAAACAATAACCGATGGCAGCGATTTTCTTGGTATCCACCACTGGTTGTTTCATTAAAACGTCCAAACCCGCCTTGGCACGTGAGCGCATAAGCGGACGATCCTGCCGGTAGATGGCAGCCTGTGCTGCCGCCTCATCCGAATTCTTCGGTCTTATCCCTTTCCCGTACATGTCGATGGCGAAAACAACATAACCAAGCTCCGCCAGCTTATCGGCACGTCTCTGGGCATAGGGACCCAATCCCATCCAGTCATGCACCACCAAAATCCCGGGACGGCTTTCTTTGATCGAATCTTCGTAAACCAGATAACCCTCCAGTACCACATCACCGTGTTTATACTCTACCACTTCCTTATGTAATCCGGCAAACGCTTCAAAAGGCATCATCCCCAGGACAACTAATGCCAGAACCAGGAATACCATTTTCATTCTCCCCTCCTTCTTCTAAATCTCTTCAAAATCTGATCTATATTTAAACAGCTTCTATCGTTGAAGGTGGTTTTCTGGTGATGTTATAAGTAACACTTACCACTTTGGATATATCGTTGGTAATGCGGGCTGCCAATTTTTCGAGAATATCATAAGATAGTCTGGTGGGCGAACCTTCTTTCGCATCCTTGCTTTCCCAGCATCTGACTTCTATCTGTAAACCAAAGTCCCTTTTACCCTTTTTGATCCCGGTAACTCTATCTTCGTGTAGTATAGCCAAATATTGAAATGCTCCGGTGTTGGATAATTCTTCCTCCACAATTCTGGTCGCCTCTCTCACTATCTCTATTTTTTCCGGAGTTACTTCGCCGATTACTCTAGCTGCCAAAGCAGGTCCGGGGAAAGGCGGTCTGTTGTATATTTCTTCCGGTAATCCCAGAACCCGGGCGACTTCCCTTACTCCCGTTTTTCGAAGTTGAACCAAAGGTTCGATAACTTCATACCCGTACTGCTCCTGGGTATTGATTCCAAGCTGCTCCAAGATATTATGCTGCCTTTTGATTCCAGCCACAGTCTCTTCGACATCGGTGTAATTCGTTCCTTGCAGAAGATGTTTTGATCCGCTCTTCATTACTAAATCGCCAAAGAGCTCTTTATAAAAAACGCGGGTGATGGCTTCCCTTTTTTCCTCCGGGTCGGTAATACCCTTAAGTGCGTCAAAGAATTGCTTTCGGGCATCCACCACTTGCACCGGTACTTCTAAATTCTTAAATAACGAGACC
>JBDROD010000391.1:0-4109 GCA_043810415.1 Candidatus Zixiibacteriota bacterium
TCCCGGTGAAAACCGGGACCCAGTCTTTGAGATGGTTCCCGACTTTCGTCGGGACGACGTCTGGATGCCCCCGTAGCAAGTACGGGGCAGGCTCCTCAAGTCCGGCATGACGGGAAAGGGGCATTTATAAACAGACTCTAAATAGTGAAGTACCCCGCAGCAGAGCTGGGGAGTATTCTGGCACTTTTTGAAGAATCTATTTCGTAATCTCTGTCGTTTAAAATGAATTCTTTTTGCGTGGCGAAAAAATGATAAGGAGGTGGTGTTCGACGAAAAAGAAATGGATGGAGGATATTAGGAGATGAGTCGATTCAGTGAATAAATAAATCAAAAAGGAGGTATTCAAATGGAAAGGAAACGATTATTCATTCTAACGGGTTTTACCTGTTTAACCCTGATTTTGGCGGGGATCCCCTTGCAATCATCCTTTGCGGCACCACCCACACCGGAAAAACCGGTCGTACTGAACTATGATTTTTGGCTTCCAGCCACCGTTAAAGACGTCCCTATCATAGAAAAATTCTTAAAAGGGTTGGAAAATGCAACCCGAGGTGCGGTTAAAACAAAACTCAATGCGGGTGGAGCCATGGGCCCGGGGGCAGGGACTTATGATCGTGTCCTTGCGGGGATTAGTGATATCGGTCATTTCGGCCCGGGGTTTACTCCGGGAGTCTTTCCCATGTTCTCGATATTTGATTATCCCATCCGCTTTCCTTCATCGGAAGTTTTAACAAAATCTCAACATGAGATGTATCGGAGGGGCTATTTTGATAAGGAATTTGACCGTGTGAAGATCATCGGACTTCACAATATCGGTCCCTATGTCCTCTTTTCCTCCAAAAGAAGGGTGACCGCTGTAAAAGACTTTTCTGGAATGAAAATCAGATGTCCAAGTGAGGGTTGGGTAGAATTCTCAAAGGCGATGGGAGCTATTCCAGTGAGTATGCCCTCAGGTGAAGTATATATTGCGCTTCAGAAAGGAATCACCGATGGTAATTTTATGCCCTGGGATGGCGCCGTCAGTTTTAGGCTTAGCGAAGTTTCTAAATACATTACGGAACTATTGATGGGAACCTTTACCCACTTAATAGCCATGAACAAAAAGACGTGGGAGGCATTACCTCAGGAGGCCAAAGATTATATCGATAAAAACTGGATGGAAAACAGTCTGGAACTCTCACGGACGAATGATGCCATGCGTCTCAAAGCCATAGACGTTTTTTCTAAAACGCCGGGCACAGAGACCGTTCATATAGAGCCTGATGAATGGAAAAAGATAAATCCGCTGGTGAGCACCATGTGGTCTAAGTGGATCGCTGACAGGGAGGCAAAAGGATTTCCTTCGAAAAAAGGAGTAGGAGACCTTTATAAAATCCTGGGGGATTTTGGCGTGGAAAACCCCATTGTCGGATATACTCCCGGCAAGTGAAAAGAAAAGAAATATTATGAATGATCATCCACCCGGTTTATTAGAAAAAGTGATCACATCCACGAGCAACATACTCATGGTTATCAGCATGGGTATGTTGCTCGTTATGATGTTTCTCGGGGCCGCCGATGTGTTCGGCAGGTATCTCCTCAATAAACCGATCGTAGGAACCTTAGAGATTTTTGAGATTCTTCTACCAGGAATCGTTCTTTTTAGTTTGGCCTATGCCCAGCGTAAAAAGGCACATATTTCTATTGATATTTTTTATTCTCGTTTTCCTCATCGGTTTCAGACGATGGTCAGTTTTGTTTTTACCCTTTGGGCACTCATCTTCTTCGTTATTGTTACTTGGAGAGGCACGCTGGTTGCTTTAATGCATTGGGACACGGGCAGAAAAATCTCAAATATCTCAATACCTCTTTATCTGATTGATCTTTTCATTCCTGTGGGGGCATTCGCTATCTGCCTTGTATTGATTGCCGACTTACTCCATCTTGTCACCCAAATTAAAAAGAGGCGTTAAATGTCAACCGTGGATATCGGCGTTTTGGGAATCGTTGCTTTTCTCTTCCTCCTTTCTTTGGGGATGCCGATCGCCCTGTCCTTTGCGACCTCCGGAATTACGGGTATTATCGCAATCATAGGTTTAGGCCCAGGATTATCTCTTCTGGGTCAGGCTTTTTATACCTGGACTGCCTCCTATGTTCTTTGTACCATCCCGCTTTTTGTACTTATGGGCCAATTTGCTTATCATTCCGGAATCAGCGGAGATCTTTATATTGCTGCTTATCGATGGTTGGGTCGGCTTCCCGGGGGGCTTGCTTTAGCAACCAATATCGCCTGCACGGGATTTGCCGCTTGCACCGGCTCAAGTGTCGCTTCAGCCTCCACCATGACCGTAATCGCTTACCCCGAGATGCAGAAAGCGAATTATGACCCTCGTTTGTCAACAGGCTGTATCGCTGCCGGGGGTACCTTGGGTATCCTCATCCCGCCGAGCACAATCTTCATTGTCTATGGAATTATCACCGAGACTTCTATTGGAAAGTTGTTTATCGCAGGCATTTTGCCCGGTTTATTGATCTCATCCTTATTCTGTGGCTTGATCTTATTCATGTGTAAAAGAAATCCCAAATTGGGCCCACCGGGTGAGACCTTTTCCTTCAAAGAAAAACTCTCTTCTTTAAAGGGGGTTTGTTGGATGTTAGGCCTCTTTATTTTTGTAATAGGCGGCCTATACGTCGGTATATTTGCCCCTTCAGAAGCCGGGACCATAGGGGCGTTCGGCGCCTTCGCCATTGTTCTTGTGAAACGAGGAAAGAAAAAGGCTGGTTTTTTTACCGGGCTGAAGGAGACAATACAAATTACTTCATTTGCACTAAAGGAGACCGTACAATTTACTTCTTTTGTATTTTTTATTCTCATCGGAGCGATGATATTTAGCAACTTTCTCACCCTGAGCGGACTCCCTGAAGCGCTTACCAGTTGGGTTACCACTCTTCCCATCCCGCCTTTTGTCATACTGTTAATTATCCTTGCATTATATATTCCCCTGGGCGCCATCATGGAACCTTTGGATACAATCTTGTTGACCATGCCCATTGTGTTTCCTATCATTTTAAAGTTCGGTTATGATCCAGTATGGTTTGGCCTCGTGATCGTTATCCTTTCTGAGTTATCTCTCATTACGCCCCCTGTAGCGATGAATTTGTTGGTGGTCCAGGGAATTACCAAAATCCCTCTACAAGTCATTACTCGAGGCGTTACGCCCTTTTTTATTGTACTCATCATTTGCCTCATCATTTTAGTCGCCTTCCCGGAAATTAGCCTTTTCTTACCGAATACCATGAAATGATAGCCTCAAGAGGATGTCTTTCTATGAAAATAAAGGAGGAGGTATCACAGTCATGTCGAAAAAAGAATTTTCCCAGCCGATTTACAGTACCAAAGTTGAAGGAACGGATATCATGGTTCCAATGCGAGATGGAACGGAATTAGCCGTAGATATTTATCGGCCCGATGTGGAGGGGCGATTCCCAGCCTTGCTGGCCTTTGCTGTTCATAACAAGTTCCTGCAGAGTCCAGAGGTCGCCGACGCATGCAACAACCAGCCGGCTTGGGCTCCTCTTTGGTGTGGACCTGCAGAAGGAGGTGACACCACCTTTTTCACCTCTAGGGGGTATGTCCATGTCATTGGTAATTTGAGAGGTTCCGGTCATTCTGACCCGGGTGATCCGTGGGTGGAAGGTAAAACGGATACCTATGACTTGATAGAATGGATTGCACTTCAGCCCTGGTGCGACGGCAATGTTGGAATGATAGGCATATCGGATTACGGAAGAAGACAAATCGAAGCATCCATGATCCAACCCCCTCATCTAAAGGCTATCTTCCCTTATGACCCGTCTAATTTTTCTTTTAGAGATACCGCCCCCGGAGGGGTCATCCATACAATGTGGTTCCATCTGTTGAAGTTCAGTGCGGACAATCCAAAAGAGATAAAACTGACTCCCAGGGAAGAAGACCTTTGGAAAGAAGCCTATAACAACCCCGATTATAGGATGTACACAGCCATTTTCAATATCTTGCAGAGAAAAGGTAAGCTGGCTACAAGGTTCTTTAGACTTTTAATAAATCCCTATGAGCCCGAAGATGAAGAAGGACTGGAAGAAGACCTCAA
>JBDROD010000392.1:0-2003 GCA_043810415.1 Candidatus Zixiibacteriota bacterium
CGGTCCATTCTGTGAAGGCGGGCAAATAAGTTCTCTCGATATGAGATAAAGAGGCAGATTCAATTCGGTCCTTCGCCGATTGTTTAAGTATAAGCACCGATGGATCAGACTCCGTCCCAATCGAGCGTGATTTTTTCAGAGGGCAACGGGATGATAAAGACAGGTTTTCGGGTTCGATGCAATACCGAACTGGCAACACTCCCCAGGAAGGTCTGGGCCAAGAAACCTTTTCCAAAATGTGGGAATGATTCAATAGGTTTGCGATGGAAGGTAGCAGAAACAAACAAATTAGTCTTCGGAGCTGAAATACATTAACGCTATGCGCTCTGCTCTAAGTCCTATGTGGAAAACCATTGCTCTTTTTTTAAGTCTTCCTTCTGCGATCTGTATTTTGTCATCTCGCAGGGTCCTTTTTTATGGACGATACCGATCCCTTTAAGGATTCTTATAATTTTATGGACGTCCCCGTCCCCAACGAAATATCGGAGGTGGATGGCGAAAGCCATCGGGCCCGAAAGGGGCTTTTTATTTCCTATAAAAATCTCATTCCGAATTGACAAAAAAGTCGATTATCCAACTAAGTCCAATAGACCTTGCCGAAATACCTGGAAACTCCCGGACTGGTTACGTTCTGGTTCCATATACAATGATACCTCTCGTGCGACCAAGATTTTGGAGATTCCGGAAGAGAAATATCCCACTTTCTTAAATTCCCGATCGAGTGCTTCCCATGTTCCTCCCCTAATGGAATCTGGATTACGATATTTTGCCCTTCTTCCAAGATTCAAAGGAATACGGGGATATGAGGAACGCACCGCATCTATGTCACCAAAAAACCAAGACTCCAGCTCCTCTATTGCCAAACGATTCAAAACCTGAAAATAAGAACCGATCGTTCGACTTGATTTTGTGATTAATCCAGCGCTTTGAGATATCCCTTCTAAGCGGTCCTTAAGTACTCGACAATCCTCATCATCCGCATCAATTAGAACAACGATGCGCCAATCTTCTGGCATCCAGGTTTTATATCCTTTGAGACGTGGTAACAGTTTGTTAATAAGATCTGGTTTTCCCTGATATGAATGAATTTTAAAAGATAGGTCTTGTCCTAATATCTTGGGGACGAGATTGGAAAGAGTAGCTTCAGCAGACGGCTCCTCAACCAAAAATTCTATGTGCATTCGAATCTATCCTCCAGAATTTCTTATCTCACCATCATTTTCTTTATTCTCCAAAAACTGTTAAAGGATCACCGACTTCAAAATGCCCCTCCGTCCAGAGGTGTCCAAGGAGGGCACCCTCATTCATAAATTCTTTTATTCCTTTCATTCTGGCAGCTTGCTTAGCTTGTGTATAACCATTCTTATCCCGGTAAAGCACCCATAGCTCTTCAGGTCTCAGTCCGTTTACGAAGAACGGTGAATGTGTTGTAACCATTAACTGAGTCCGTGCTGACGCTTCCCTGCACTCTTCAGCCAGTTCAGGTAGTAGTCGCGGATGAAGATGATTCTCGGGTTCTTCGACGCCTACTAATTGAGGTGGATCGGGATCATAAAGGACGGTCAAGTATGCCAGCATCTTAAGCGTTCCGTCAGAGGCAAATTTTGCCAAGATCGGACGCTCAAATGGAGCATCCTTAATCTGCAATAGAAGCCTACCATCAGCCATCAGCTCTGCATCTACCTTTTCCAATTGCGGTACACGACGGGAAAGAGTTTTTAATATTTCATTGAGTCGGTCTTCATGCTGTTCTTTCAGATATTGGATCACATTCGGCAAATTATCACCGGTTGCAGATAATCGCTCTTGAGGACCGGCCTCAGGAGTTCCACGAGTATTGTCTGCTGTAAGGTAAGAAAGGTACCATCCGGTTATAAAACGACGAAGAGCACTGACACGAGGGTGTTTGGCAAGTTGTCCGAGGGTATTAGCAGCAATCATCTCAGGAGAATCCAGTCGTTCTTCGATCCATGGACCAGGTTCATAGGGTTCCTCTCCTGTAA
>JBDROD010000393.1:0-2434 GCA_043810415.1 Candidatus Zixiibacteriota bacterium
AATCAAATCTCTTGCAAACGATATAACTAAAAGAGATAACATAATCATACTTGGTGGTGCAGAGATAATTGAAAATCCACAAAACATTGAAATCATCGGTTTGCTTTTTGATCTTTTACATTTGACGGGAAAACATAATGATAGCAACTCAGGAATCAATCTTCTATGGGACAATTGCAATTCTCAAGGAGCTTTGGATTGCGGAGTGCTGCCGGATAAACTCCCTGGTTACGTCAGTGTTTCCGAAAAGCCCGGAATGAATTTCAATCAGATGTTAGCAGCCATTCTTCAGGGTAAAGTCAAGGGGATGTATATCGCTGGTGTAGACCCGTTGATTGAATATCCGGATAGAAACTACGCGAAGAATTCAATTGGAAAACTCAATTTCCTGGTGGTTCAGGTTATATTTTTAACCGAAACTGCCAAGTTGGCGGATGTGGTCTTGCCTGGAGTCTCCTTTGCCGAAAAGGAAGGAACGTTCACCAACGTGGAGAGAAGAATCCAAAGACTGAAAAAAGCTTTCGACCCTTTAGCTGGTTCCAAAGCGGACTGGCAGATTTTCTGTATGTTAGTTAAGGCTATGGGGCAGGAATTCAATTATACATCCCCCAGGCAGATTTTTGAGGAATTAGTGATGATTTCCCCCATATATGCAAAGATGAATTGGGAAAGCCTGGATGAGACCGGAATGCGGTGGGAAGCAGAATAAATAGATATTTGGAATAAATTATGTTGACGTTTATCATCATAACACTGGTCAAGGTTTTGATCGTCTTCGTGGGTTTCCTTCTGTTGATCGCTTTTCTAACCTGGTTGGAAAGAAAGCTTTTGGGACACTTTCAGGTAAGGTTGGGTCCCATCCGGGTGGGACCGCATGGTCTGCTCCAACCCATAGCGGACGGGATCAAGCTTCTGTTCAAAGAGGATATAATTCCGACAAACGTGAACAAGTTTATCTACATATTGGCACCACTTTTGACCTTTATTCCGGCTCTGATCATCGTAGCGGTGATCCCGTTCGGTAAACCGATAGAGCTTTTTGGACAAAGAATAGATTTGGTGATCTCCAATTTCAATATGGGGATTTTGTATATATTTGCGGTAAGCTCGGTAGCGGTTTATGGAATCGTTTTGGCCGGATGGTCCTCCAACAACAAGTATTCGCTTTTGGGAGGTTTGAGATCTTCCGCCCAGATGATCAGCTACGAGGTCTCCTTAGGCCTTTCCTTAATCGGTGTTTTAATGATCGCCGGATCTTTAAATCTGGTTGATATAGTCAACGCCCAGGATAAATTCTACCACTGGTTTATAATTCGCCAGCCGCTGGGATTTCTCCTCTACCTGGTTTGCGCCACGGCAGAGCTTAACCGGACGCCGTTCGATCTCCCCGAAGCGGATAACGAGCTGGTGGCAGGCTATTACACCGAATACTCGTCCATGAAATTCGCCATGTTCTTCCTGGGAGAGTATGGCAACATGATCAACGTCTCGGCAATAGCTACCACCCTGTTTTTAGGAGGCTGGCACGGACCGATTTTACCACCGGTGGTTTGGTTTTTCATAAAATTCGGAGCATTCCTTTTCTTCTTTATCTGGATCAGAGCCACACTGCCCCGATTCAGGTACGATCAATTGATGAATTTCGGGTGGAAGGTGTTATTGCCGTTGGCGATATTGAACGTGTTTATCACTGCGGTGGTTATGATATTGTAAAAGGATTCGAGGATTCAAGGGTTAACTTATGTGGGAAGTACTCAAAACGATTTTTTTGGCAATACCAAAAGGGCTTTCGGTTACCTTCAAATATGTATTCACCCGGGCGATTACGGTCAGGTATCCGGAGGAGAAACTGACCCTTGCCCCAAGATACCGGGGATTACATTATCTGGAGAGGAATGAAGATGGTTCGGAGAAGTGCGTATGCTGCGGGCTGTGCGCGGCTGCTTGTCCCTCCGGGTGCATATATATGGAACCGGCAGAAGACGCATACGGACAGAGATACGCTAAAATTTATGAGATAAATGAGTTGAGGTGCATATTCTGCGGGTATTGTCAGGAAGCCTGCCCCAAAGAGGCGATATTTTTGGGAAAAGAATATGAGTTTTCCAATGACCGGCGAGAGAAGATGATTTATAATAAGGAAGACCTGATGGTTCCTAAAACTGGACAACGGATTAAACGGATGTAGTTTTAAGGCTTTTTCAGAGGGAACGGATAAGATAATGGAGATCTTGATTTTTTCCATAGTAGCATTGATTGCGACGGTTTGTTCGGTTCTGGTGATCACCAGCAGAAGCCCGGTGAATAGTGTTCTCTCTTTGATAGCGACCATGGTCAGTTTAGCCATCCTTTTTCTTTTGCTTAACGCACCGTTTTTGGCTACCATTCAAATCATAGTCTACGCCGGTGCCATCATGGTACTGTTCCTGTTTGT
>JBDROD010000394.1:0-5003 GCA_043810415.1 Candidatus Zixiibacteriota bacterium
GCTCAATGAAATTAGCGTAGCCAAGGCTTCATGCCTTGGCGGTAACGCTTTGAATGGACGGTTGAAAAACCCAATGAGCAGGGCTAAATGCCCTGCTCTATGGATGATAAATGATTATCACCCATTGGGGGTGGGGATTTCCTACGGATCTCCTCATCCCACCCCGAAATTTGACTTATCAACACACCCAGCAAACCATGCATCCATATCTACCTAAAGCGGAGAAGAAAACATATCAACCTCTCTTAAGGAAAAAGGAGATCAAGGTATCTCCGAACTTTCTTTCCTTGAGCAAAATCAACTTATCTTCCGGGAAAGTTATATTTTCCTTTTTATGACGTTCCAGAACCAGAATACCTCGTGTTTCCAGCACTCCCGAAATCGCTGCAGCATCGACTATCTTTTGAGCAAAGCCTTTTAGATAAGGAGGGTCGGCAAAGATTATCTGGTAAGTGGAATCAAGCTTATTCAGAGCTTTCAATCCATCCAGGTGGAATATCGAAGCTTGATCCTTGAGTCTTAGATTTTCCAGATTCCTCTTCAGGACATTGATGCTTGCGGAAGAGGAATCGACGAAGGTGACGGAGAAGGCTCCCTGCGACAGCGCCTCGATGCCTAAGCTTCCTGCACCGGCAAAAAGATCCAAGACCCTTTTCCCCTCGACCTCACCTCTTAAGGTATTGAAAATAGACTCCTTCACCCGATCGGACGTCGGCCTTATCTTCATTTTCCTGCCGGCACTTAATCGCCTGCTTTTGTATTCACCCGAGGTTACCCGCAACTTTTTCAATCCTCTTTTTCCTATTCTACCATTAAATAATCTTTAATCTTTTCTAAGCTCTTGGGACCGATCCCCTGAACCTTTATCAGATCCTCCAGTTTTTGGAAAGTACCGTTGGCTTCGCGATATTCCACGATGCGCCGGCTCAGTTTGGGACCCAGTCCGGGAACACACTCCAGCTCTGATGCAGATGCCTGATTTACGTTAACTTTTGTTCGGGCTGGAGGTGAATTCAGCTGGTTTTCCATCTTTTGTCCGTCATCCACCGTCAAATCATTTTTCTCTATAATCAATTCCGGAGCAAATTGCAAGTGACTTCTCTTGTAGAGGGTTATCCCGCTGCCGATCAGTAAAGCCAAGAGCAGAAAGATCAACGCTTTAGTTTCCTGAGGGGTGAAGCTGAGAAATGACATGTGCTTTGACTCAATTTGAGATTAAAGCTTAGATATCCGGGGAAGCTCAAATCGATGGTACAATACGTCCATAAGTAAATCACCCATTATCTGCAGGCTTTTGGGGCTGCATTTATCCGGCGTATCGGAGGTGGTGTGATACCAGGGATAATCAAAATCGATCAAGTCGATGCAGGGAATTCCGGCTTTCAGCAAAGGAATATGATCGTCGTAGATATAATGCATAATCGTATCGTTGAAGCAGGATAAGCCCAAACTGTGGGCTTTGGCCCAGATCAGATCTACCAACTCGGGTGCATAGGTACAGGAAAAGGCTTCTTTGTAAAGCTTAAGATCCTGGTCTGCCACCATGTCCAAAAGGATGCCTAAATCGGGTTGATAGTTTCCTTTATTTTTCGCAAAGTATTTCGATCCCAGACAGAATTTGTCCAGTTCGCTTTCCGGTCCCCAATCCTCGCCATCGAAGAAGATCAGATCCACCCCCCATTGGGGTTCTTTCTCCGAGACGACTCGGGCAACTTCGAGCAGAATAGCCACTCCCGAAGCGCCATCGTTTGCCCCCAGGATAGGCTGCGACCTCAACGAGCTGTCCGGATCATGGTCGGCAAAAGGACGGGTATCCCAATGAGCACAGAGCAGTATCCTTTCCTTTTTCTCGGGATAAAACGATGCGATGATGTTGGTCAGCTTCAGATCAAGCTGTTGCTCCTCGTCCCGATAGGTAAATTCCTGTGTCTTGACCAAAGAGGTGTACTCGGATAGCCGCTCAAGCAGATATTTCCGGGCTTTCTCGTGCCCGACGGAACCGGGGTAGCGGGGACCGATTTGGCATTGTTCGGTAATAGAGATAAAAGCCCTTGGGGCATCGAATCTCGGCACGGAAGATGAAGAGCAGCTATAAAGCAGCACGAATAACAAGGCGAGACAAAAAGCTATCCTTTTTTTGGCACGGAGACACATAAGGATAATATTACAGAAAATTTCGTATGTTCTCAAATGAATTTACCCGGTTATAATCTGAAAATCAACCTGAATTTTCATAACTAGAAATCATCCGTGTTGATCAGTGGAAACAGGTTAACGGGGTATTTGAATCTGGCTTTGACTTTATAGTTGTTTTAACCCCAAATCACATTATATGATAGCTCGTCCCCCATTTAGAAACTCAGAAAAATCAATACTCGGCGTCGGAAATTTTAAAAACTTATCTGCATGAAAATCCCCAGCTCCCGGGTGTGTGTTTTCCTCTTGGTCTTTTTATCATCGGTATCCGCCCAGTTGATATTCATCCCCCCCGTCACCTGAGTGGAAAAACTGTAACCCGCAGAAGCGCTGAGAGCGAAACGGCTGTTGTCGGCAGTGATATTGTAGGGGTTTCCGCCCACCGAGCTTCGGGTTTTTTTGGAACTCCGGGCGACGTTGACCGTCAGGGTCAGATTGCTGTTGAATTTGATCTTTCTCAAGAAGGGGAGCTTAATGCCGTGAGGGGCACTGAAGGAATAGCTGTTGTTGATGGTGATGGAATTATTATAATCAATGCTGATCGATTGATTCCCTCCCACTATCCTCAAGTTCTCGATCTTTTTGGTATCCTTAGTGTACTTAATGGAGGTGCGAATGCCTTTTCTCCAGTCCAGGGAAAATGAAGCCAGAGGGGAGAAGCTTTTTGAGGTTGTCCGGCTGAAGGTTTCTCCGGTTCTTTCGCTTCCGCTTTCCTCCACCTGCTGGTAGTAACCGAAATTGTAGGAGACAGCGGTGAAAAATCTTTTGAAGAGCTTGAAGTTACCCAGCCGATTAAAGTTGAATCCAAAATCCGGGAACCGGGTGCTGATGCTTTTGGTTGCTTCGGTGGCAGTTATACTGCGGTTTACGTTTTTGGAGTAATTCCCGCTGATATGGGTGGCCAAAAGAGAGATTCCGCTTTTAGCGCTATAGGCATCTGCAATTTTAACCTGATCCGTGGATTGGGAAAGCCCCGAGCTTCCGACCTGGGGATTATCGGTGAAACCCAACCGATAGCTCCAGTGGGGACGCCCTAGAAGTCCACTTTTGGCAAAGGACTGGTTCCTTCGATAACTTATGCTGACCGGATCTATTCTTCGGGTGAGTATTCTCAACAGGTTGAAAGGGTTAAAAAGAGACTTCTTCTCATCTTTGTTGGCAGCACCCAGAAATTTAATCCAATCCAGGGTAATGCCTGCTACCCGGCTGTTATCGTTGGTGATGTTTCTGGTATTTCCCACGTTACGATTATCCAGATGGTCTGAATTTTCATTGTATCCGGAGTTGTAGCTGAAATTGGCGTTCAAGAAGGCTAGCCAAGATGGAGCGTATTTGGTGGAGAAGGTCTCGGTGTATCTGGTCTCCACACCCAGTTTGGCATTCTTGGGAATTAAAGAGTATTTTATATTTTTGGGATCAATTAAGTTCCTGGAAGTCGACATGGAGTAAGTTAAAGGGATGCTTTTGATGAAACTGGCCGCTGCATTTAAATTCCCGCTGAAATTTTTAATATGAACATCGGTTATGGTCCCCACGTTGTTCTCCGAATGAGAGCGAGTTTCACTGAAGCTCCCCGTGGCTCCGATATTGTCGGGCAACAGTGAGAAGCCCATCTGGGTGATGCTTTTGGGGAAAAGAGAACTCTTTAACCATCCAAAAGGCTTAATCTCCCGGCGCTTTCCGAAGGGAAAGGTATATCCGCCGTAGATGCTGGTGGAATTGTTATTCTGAACCGGGGTCAATAAACTGGTACTCCGGGTGGTGCTGTAAGTGATGCTATGGGTCATTCGCTTGAGGGTCAATCCTAATAGCCAGTTTTGAGTGGGGTAATTAAAGGTTGGAGAAAAACCGATGCTTTTGGTCACACACACTCTTTTTTCCCTTTCTCTGAGCTCCTTGGGCAGGATTATGTCCGAACCGCTTTCCCATTTGGGGATGTCCAAGTTTCGGGAATAACTGAAGGAGAAGGGAAGCATATAGCCGATCGAAACGGGAAGGAACCGGTGAAGCTGAAGTCCGGAAAGACTCATCTGGTAATCCGTATGAGAGGTACCCGAACCCTTTTTGGCAGTCAGGCTGCGATATTGGCTATCCTGTTGTCTGTACGAAAAGTTAAGATTTCCCAGATCCGCCAATGTGGCAACTAGAGACATGCTACCGGCTATCCCCTTTTCTTTTCTCACATCCAGCACACGCATCTCATCCACGTATACCTCACCTGACACCGGTTGGAAGTAGACGGTATCGATGTTCACCACTCCCATGGAGAACCATCGAACCTGAGTTAAAGTGGGATTTCCCTTGACCCGGTACGGTCCGTCGGTGGTATCTATGGATGCAACGGAGGTGGAAGGGCGGTTGTTCCGGGCGTAGGCCTTGAGAGCCGTTATCTGATCGAAATCTATGTTCACCTCATTCCGCTCATCCCACCCGGGATACAAGGTCGTGTGATATTCATAGTAGTTGGAGGAGTCCACTCCCAGCCTTAAAAAGAATCGAATATTTTCCGGATCGTCCGGGCCATGGACGTACATTTTAAGATATCGATAGCCGGTGTAATCCTCCGGCTGATACAGCAGGACCCGGTAGGCGGAACCTTGATGATAAGGTTTCAACTTATTGTAATTCAGTACCAGCGACTGCTCCTTTTCCCGCACGCCGGTTTGCCGATTAAGCGTTCCTGCAACTTTAGGCGGAGGTTGGTAACCCGGATTCTCGTGAGTGTTGACCACATACACCTCAAAGTCCTCCTCCGGATTAGTCCCCAGGGGAAGCGGAGTTTGCCGGCTGGTGATACTGGAGACGCC
>JBDROD010000395.1:0-4057 GCA_043810415.1 Candidatus Zixiibacteriota bacterium
CCTTTTCACTTTGGTGGCGACCATATACTGGGTTAAGATGAACTGGGTCAGCGCCGGATATTTTTCCGCAAGCATAGCTTCCGTAGCACTTTTTTTTCACTTCCAAGAAAAAGGGAGAAAATGGGTTAAGGCTTGGGGCAAAATAGCTTTGATTGTAAGCTTGATTTTTGTTGCCATTGCTCATATCTTACCATTGGTGAAATTCATTCCGGTTTCGTCCTCAATGGACACTATAACCGGATGGAAGGAATTGGCGCAAAGAGTGGAGGAAGAGAGAAGTAAGATGCGGGAAGGGATCATAGTGGTGTGCTACGGTTATAAGGTTCCCAGCGAGATCGCATTCTACAGTTTGCTCGAAACGTACTCCAACAACATGGTGGGTGAAAACGGGCTGCAATTTGATTTTTGGTCGAATCCCGGCGAATTTTTGGGAAGGGACGCGATTTTTGTTTACGATGAGAGGGAGCGGTACAAGGATCCGGAAAGATTGAAAAACTTCTTTACCTCGGTGGAGGAGCAGGAGCCTTTAAAAGTCTATCGAGGTGGGAGGGTATTAACGATTTTTCATATTTTCAGATGCTATGATTATCAAGGTATCGGTAAATAGGCGTTTGAAAAGCAAATGGACGAAGCGCAACCTATTGGAGTTTAAACTTTTAGGTTTACCTTTCTGGTGAACCAGCATATTGGGTATAGACGAAGCTTCACGCTCCAATTAATGGTTGATGGAGGATGAATGGAACCAGCTTTATTTGAAACGAACATCAAGGAATTCCCTTTGTTTGCCAAAGGCAAGGTGCGGGACGTTTATGATCTGGGTGACAAGCTTCTGATCGTTGCCACCGACCGGATCTCCGCCTTTGACGTGGTGCTCCCCACCGGAATCCCCGGTAAGGGTAAGGTGCTGACCCAGATGTCCTTGTTCTGGTTCTATCTGGTGAAGAATGTGGCGGAGAGCCACCTGATCACTTCCAACGTGGATGAATATCCGGAGGAGCTGAAGAAATATCGCGATATTTTGGAGAAAAGATCGATGCTGGTCAAGAAAGCCAAGCGGGTCGACGTGGAATGCGTGGTGCGAGGTTACATTGCCGGCTCGTTATGGAAAGAGTACAAAAGCCAAGCCCTGCTGGGAAAGTCGGACACCATCGATTTATATGGAATCCAGCTGCCTTCACATTTAGTCGAGTCGGAGAGACTCCCCTATCCCATCTTCACCCCCACCACCAAGGCGGAAGAGGGGCACGACCTGGGGCTCACCCTGGACCAGGTGAAGAAGATGGTGGGAGAAAAAACGGCTTTGGATCTTAGAAGCAAGAGCATTCAGGTTTATAAAAAGGCGGCTGATTATGCGGAAAGACGGGGGATGATCATCGCGGACACTAAATTCGAATTCGGGATTCTGGACGGGAGGATGATCTTGATCGACGAGATTTTCTCCTCGGATTCCTCCCGATTCTGGGACAAAAAGGTCTACATGAAGGGGCGGCCGCAGGAGAGCTTCGATAAACAATACGTGCGGGACTATCTGGAGACCATACATTGGGACAAGAAACCACCCGCTCCGCCGCTGCCGGAGGAAGTAGTTTTAAAAACGCTGGAGAAATATGAGCAGGCGTACGACAGATTGGTGAAATAAACGTCCATCGTCCACCGACCGCAGGTGTGTACCGTATGGTGCACACCGCAGTCCGCCGCTAAATTCGAATTATAGGTTTTAGCTGCGGTCGGCGGACGAAAAAGAGAGGTAAGGAGACAATCATAATGAAAAAAGAGTCAAAACCGAATATGAAACCACAAGATCGGGTGAAGATTCGTCGGGCGATTATGAGCGTTTCGGACAAGACCAACTTGGTGGAGTTCGCCAAGGTTCTGTCCAAATGGGGCGTGGAGATCATCTCCACCGGAGGGACCTTAGCGGAACTGCATAAAGCCCAGATAAAATCGGTCTCGGTATCCTCCTTTACCGGTTTTCCCGAAATACTGGGCGGACGGGTGAAGACGCTTCATCCCAAAGTCTTCGGGGGCATCCTGGTAAAAAGAGGTGATGAGGAGCAAAAGCAGGAGGCGATGGAGCAGGACATCAATTTGATCGATCTGGTGGTGGTGAATCTGTACCCGTTTGCTAAAGTGATCAGCCAGAAGGAGGTCAAATTGGAGGAGGCGATAGAGAACATCGACATTGGCGGTCCCTCCATGTTGAGGGCAGCGGCGAAAAATCATTATTCCGTGGCAGTGGTGGTGAATCCCCAAAGATATAAAGAGATCATCGACGAGTTGGAATCAAACGAGGGGACTCTCTCATATACCACCCGTTTGAATTTAGCCAAAGAGGTTTTCGAACATACGGCTTACTACGACAGCATGATAGCGAACTATTTCCGCGGTATTGTGAAAAAAGACGAAGACGAATTTCCCCAGAGTTTGACCTTTGGCTGGGAGAAGATCGAAACCTTGCGCTACGGGGAAAATCCTCACCAAAAAGCGGCATTTTACAAAGATCCCTCATTTAAAGGGGCAAGCATTGCCCGATGCGAGATACTTTCGGGGAAGGAGCTATCCTACAACAATATCAACGATCTGGAAGCGGCTCTGGCCATGGTGGAGGATTTCCCGGAAAAGCCGTTTGCGGTGGTGTTGAAACATACCAACCCCTGCGGCGGCGCCTGTGCGGACAGGCTGGATAAAGCCTACGAGGACGCTTTGGCTTGTGATCCGGTCTCCGCCTTCGGGTGTATCATCGGGCTTAACCAGGTGGTGGATATGGCGACTGCCCAAAAAATACATGATACTTTCTTTGTGGAATGCGTTATGGCTCCGGGATACGAAAAGGAAGCGCTGGCACTTTTGGTAACCAAAAAGAACCGGAGGTTCTTGGCCTGCCCGGACCTTCTGGAACGCAAGAAGATAAGGGTAAACGAGATCAAGGTGATAAAGGGCGGGGCATTGGTGCAGACGCCAGACGATTACCAGATCAAGGAAAGCGATCTGAAGGTGGTGACTGAAGTTGCCCCTACCCCCGAACAGATAAAGTCGCTTCTCTTTGCCTGGAAGATGGTGAAGCACGTTAAATCCAACGCCATACTATTAGCCCAGGGGGAAAGGACGGTGGGAATCGGGGCAGGGCAGATGAGCCGGGTGGATTCCTCCGTCATCGCGGCGATGAAGGCAGGGGAAAGGGCTAAGGGAGCGGTTCTGGCTTCGGATGCTTTCTTTCCCATGCGGGACGGAGTGGATGCGGCGGCCAAAGCCGGGGTGGTGGCTATCATCCAGCCGGGAGGATCGAAAGGAGACCCGGAGGTGATCAAAGCCGCCAACGAACACAAAATCGCCATGATCTTCACCGGGATAAGACATTTCAAGCACGGATAAAAAACTTGCACTGTCAGTGAAAGTTGCTTATCATTAATATAAAGTTCAAAGGTTCAAAAGTTCAAAAAACCTGGATCAAGGGTCATGGGGCATGAATCCAGAAATATCGCGTAGCCGAGCCTTCACGGCTCGGGGGGATAAGAAAATGATACTGAAGGACAAAAAGATAATCGTAGGGATAACCGGCGGGATTGCGGCATACAAGACCTGCGAGATAGTCCGTCGTTTGAAAAAACTGGGTGCTCAAGTTATTGTTATTATGACCCAAAGCGCGCAGAAGTTCATTACCCCTTTGACGTTGGAGACGCTCTCGGAAAACGAAGTGGTCACCGAGATGTTTCCGCAAGAAAGGATGGTGGGGGTAAGACACGTCAATTTGGCCAACTGGGCGGACCTGATCCTGATTGCCCCAGCCACTGCCAACATCATTGGTAAAATAAAAGCAGGGATCGCGGATGACATCCTCACCACGGTGGTCATCTCCACCAAGTCAACGGTTTTGATCGCTCCGGCAATGAACGTGAACATGTACGAGAACCCCATCTTCCAGGATAACATGGGTTATCTGAAGAATCTCGGATATCTATTCATCGAGCCGGAGACCGGGGCTTTGGCCTGCGGCACCGGCAAGGGACGTTTGCCTGAACCTGAGAATATCGTGGGTGAAGTGGTCAAACTTCTAACG
>JBDROD010000396.1:0-2619 GCA_043810415.1 Candidatus Zixiibacteriota bacterium
CTTCTGAGATCGGTTCGAAATACTGGGAATCAAGGTGGTTGATTTGCCAGCTGTAGCCTGCACTGCCGAGTTCACTTAGTTCGATCTGGATGATTTCCCCGGCTTTGACTGCTATTTCTTTCCCGTTTTGTTCCTTGCGAAAAGTGATCATCTTTTTTCCCCAGCGGATTGATCAAATGCCTGGATTGTATTATAGAGGATCGGTGCCAATAAGATGATAAGGCTGAAAAGAAAAATTTTACTCATCGTCAAAAATCTCCCAAAAAAACTTTAAGAAATTGGTTATTTTAACTTTGTAAAAAATATATTATTAATATATCAGAGTTATGACTCTCTTCCCTCTAGAAATAATGGGTATTTTTTATGAAGGTTAGGGTTATTTGAAAAAGGGAAGGGCAAAATGGTTTTTAGGTTAATCCTTAAAGGATTGGTCTTGGTGTCTTAGCAGCATATTAAAATACCCCGAGATTGAAAATGACGCTCAAAGCAAAATTCGCTCACACCAACATCATCGCCCGGGACTGGAAACGACTTTCTAAATTCTATGAACAGGTTTTCGGCTGCATCCCTCTGCCCCCTGAAAGAGAATTGGAAGGTCAATGGCTGGATCAAGCGACCGGAATTACCAATGTTCAAATCCACGGGATTCATTTGAGACTTCCTGGCCATGGAGACCAGGGTCCCACTCTTGAAATCTTCCAGTACAACCGACAAGTGGAAGGTCCAGCAACGGGTGTCAACCGTCCGGGCTTTGGGCATATTGCTTTTGCGGTGGATGATGTCGAGGCTGCCCGTGACCAGGTGCTGGCATCCGGTGGCGGGAGGATTGGCAATATCGCCTGTTTGGAGATTCCGGAGGCGGGCCGGGTCACTTTTGTTTATCTCACCGACCCGGAAGGGAATATCATCGAGCTGCAGAAATGGGAAAAAGGAAGATTTAAAAGGACTGGTTGAGGCGGGCCGGAAGGAAACGGCCGCCTCAACCACGGGCCGAAGTAGTTTAGTTCGTCCCGAATATAAAAGAGATGGTCACTTTTCCCTCTCGACTTTCGGGAAAAGAAGGAAATATCCATTTTTTGATCCCTTCAAGGATGCACTGTTCCGAGCTTTGGGCATGAAAAGGGCTCGAGAGGATTTTTACAGTCTTGATTTTGCCGTTGGGCTGGATGGTTAATTGAATCCTGAGTTTGACTTGCAATCCACTTCCAAGGAAGCAAGTCTCGATATCCCTTATGTTCTTCTGGGCAATTTTAAGGATTGCTTCTTTGGATAACCCTTCAGACACGGTTAAGGTCTCTACTTGTACCGATCCTTTTTCAGCCTCTTTCTTTCCCGGTTGAAGATCTTGGGCAGGTTTCTCTTCCAAGGCTGCTGATAATTGCTTGGCCATTCGGGGAGCAAAGCTTTGGCTGGCTAAGACTCCCCCCACCGCGTAATCTGAGACCCCTTGAGGAAGCGGAAGCGGTTGCTTGACCGTAGTCACCTGACCGTTCTGATTGCGCACCTCTGTGTCCACAGCCACGAATGAAGTGTAGGCGGTCATGAGGTTATAAGCCAGCCCCAGGTCTGTCACCTCTTTTATCCGTTGATCATTGGAGCGGAGCATATTGTAATCGGATAATAAGGCGATCCGGTGCCGGGCCCACAGGTATCGTATCGCTGAGTTGCTCTTCATCGGTTTGGCGC
This sequence comes from Candidatus Zixiibacteriota bacterium, assembly GCA_043810415.1. Taxonomy (GTDB): domain Bacteria; phylum Zixibacteria; class MSB-5A5; order MSB-5A5; family SM1-73; genus CAIVRH01. Next base: position 1,687 of record JBDROD010000396.1, read on the forward strand.
TGTGGATATCCGTTACCTCCCTGTAGGGTCCTTTCCCGGAAATACCGCTCAGGATGATTTTCCCTAGGGGCTGCCCGCGCCATTTGCCAAAGACAATGACTGGGCGCTCGGCCAGAACATCAGGAATGCTGAGAGGTTCAACATCATAGGGGGTGAAATCCTGAAAGTTGATTTTGACTTGAGTAATAACCGGAGACTGAATCAGAGTGCGTAAACGCTCTGCTTTGGAGGGCGCCTCTTCCGGCCGGGTGATGATAAAAGGTTCCCCCATACCAACGCGGGCCATCCCTTGGATGAGATGGCGATTGACGCTTGTTCCGACTCCGAAGGAAAAGACATTGGCCTCTCCCAGATTTTTGCGAATCAAATCAAAAACTTCCTCTTCGACGGTTACATAGCCGTCGGTGGCGATCACCACGGTCCTGGAAAAACCATCTGGTTTCGGTAGGGCCAATGCCCGCCGAAAAGCAGGCAATATTTCGGTTCCTCCTCCGCCCTGTTGACGATCGATCATTTGCAGTGCTCGATTGATGTTCTCAGAAGTAGCTGGCAGCGAAGTTCCGGCCATCAACGAAGATCCGCCGGAGAATAGCAGAACGTTAAAACGATCGGTGGGAAGGAGGTACCCGATCAGATTTTTCAAAAGTTGCTTGGAGATCTCAAGCGGGAATCCGTTCATGGAACCTGAGACATCCACGATAAAAATATACTCGCGGCCGGGGATTTCCTGCTTGGTCACCCTTTCCGGGGGTTGCATCATGAAGAGGAAAAAATTTTCCCGCTCTCCCTCATAAAGAAGCAATCCCGATTGGATTTGGTTGCCATCAAGCCGGTACCGCAAAATATAATCGCGGTTACCCCCCTGCTGTTCCGAAGGGTCCAACTTGACCGTAGCCATCGAAGGCCCGTTATAGGTAATGTGGACCTTGTGAG
>JBDROD010000397.1:0-5509 GCA_043810415.1 Candidatus Zixiibacteriota bacterium
ACGACAACAACTTACAGAGCTGACACAATAGCTTTTCAACCCTCAATTAAATAAATACGTAAATTCGAACTGAATTGTTTTGATATTTCTTTATGATCATCTTTTCACAGTTATTAATACATCTCATTTCCCCTCAATTAAGTACATTCTGCTATCCGGAGAGGCTATTTCGATAATGATTCCCGTTTTCAATTCCTCGGGTGACGTTTTGATTATCTCATCCCCCAAAAGATCGATCAGGCGAAGTTTCTTACCCTTTATTCCCAGTTTGCGTGGATCGAATCGGAGTATAATTTTCTTTGAGCTTTTCTTATTATTGGGGGAAGAAATAGCATTACCTGACCAGGTGGAATGATCATCGGTGGAAGGGTTGATCAGATATAGAATAGTGTGATCGCTGTTTTCCTGTACCACCAGATCGACTTCGGGGGCATCACAGAAAATCTGGCTTTGGATGCCTGCCTGGCGGAATATGTCTTCCAAGAATGACAGTTTATGGTGATTCAACTCGGCGGCGATATCGAAGGTGAAAATGAAAACATGACCTTTGCCCAGTTTGGTGACGGCACCGACCGGATGGTTCTCATGTTTAGCCAAAACTGAAGACTTCTTGACACCTTTTAGGTACCCGTAGATAAACGACGCCATCTCGCGGTCGGAAGCTTCCACCTTTCCCACTGCAGAATGCTCCTTGGTGCGAACTTTCAGCGAATCACAGAGAATATTACACTCTTTGAAATTCAGATCGAATCGGGGGAGAAGGCCGAAAAGAATCAGATTTTTACCCTCCTTGGCCAAATTGACCAGAAGCTTCTGCGTTTCCCCATCCATGAACTTGGCACAGGGCACCAAAAGACAGGGGAATTCCTTCAGGCTGTCGGTTATCCAGAGATCCGGCATTCCAAAGTTTATCTTCAGGTTGATCAGATCCGAGCTCAAGCCCGGATGGGTTTTGGAAATCAAGAACGGAAGACAAGAGAAATCCTCCCCCGTTTTTCCGCCGCCAGAACGGGTGAGGAAATCGAACCAGAGATAAGGACGGTAGCTGGCTAATCCGACCAAGGGAGCGGATTTCAGTTGAGAGAGCCCGATCTTTCCGGCCAGATCCGTGAACTTCTTTATCAATTCGAAATTCGCGTGGATGGTCCCGTCGTTGGCCAATGGCGCATCGTACCAATGATCCCCCTCTACGAACATGTGGTAGTTGAAGCCTTTGATTCCGGAGGACAAGGCGGTGGTCAAGAGAAATTTCACCTTGCGGGGGGTGATCGGAGAATACCGTTCCCCGTCTTGAGGAACGTCCGCTCGCGACCCGACGGGAAATTCCGAGGACCAGGGAAAATTGCAACAGGTGGAGAAATAACGCAAATGCCTGACTAAATCCACATAACCGTCCCCTCCTTTGTCCGGAGCGATCCCCACAAAAAGATCGTCCGACTCCAGTTTTTTCCAACCAAAGGGGACGGAGAAATCACAAGATAAAAAGAGGTCGGTATAAAATAAGGGAGGTACGTCGAATGAAAGATAGGTCTCCTTCAGCTTCAAAACGTAATCGTTTTGCATCCACTCTTTGAAACTGATCCAATCGAAATACTTGATCAAGTGATGCATCTGAGAGATCTTGAGCTCCACCGGGGGTTTCACGTTTTTGAAATCGGAATGTTTCTCCCTGTACAGCTGGCTCAGTTTCTTGACCTCCCCGTATTTGGCTTTGAGAAATTCGGGAAAAAGAACGCCGGTGACATGTTCGTTATAATCTTGGTTGAAAGGGGCCAGATTCCCTCCCGCCACAGTGCCATAGAAAGGCCCCAGCCCGTTATCCAGCTTCACCATCACCACCGGGCCTTTGGGATAGATGTAGCTTTTTATTATGTCCGACAGGGCGGATAGATATCTTTTCACGTGATTCAAATAACGGGGATGAAGCGAAGTGAAGATCAGGTCGCTGGCTTTCGGGATTTGATCATTTGCGGCATAATCGGCAAACCGATCCTGTTCCCGGCGCCCCCTACCGCCAGAAGCAAGTATCGACGGGCTCTCGGAAAGAGAGGGGGACGGCGAAACTTCACCGCCTCCTGCCGGTTTGTTATTGGAAATTCGGAATGACTCACCGGTGGGACCTTTGGCTAAAATCTCAGGGTAATTGTACAAGAAATCCGGATAGCCGCCGTTCTTCCAATCGGAATCTATATAAGGTCCGGGATGAAGGATCACTTTGAATCCGAATTCTCTAGCCAATTCCAAAAAGACCACCAGGTCCCGGGTATGATCGGTGGTGCCAAAAAAATCATACTCCCCTAAAGCGAACTCATGCAGATTCCATGGCACACAGGTGGATATGATGCGGAATCCTGCTTTTCTGATCCGCTCAAAACAGATGGACCAATGCCTTTTATTGACCCGGAAATAATGCATCTCTGCCGAAAACAGGTAATATTCCTCTTTCCCCACCACCAATTTATTATTTGCCACCTTTAGCATATTTCTCCTTTTACGGATTTAACTTCAGCAGTTAAGGCATTGATTAACAATAACTTATAAAATAAGGTGAACCTACCAAATGCTCATTACCAAAAATCGGCAATAAATATCTTTATTTTACACCAATACTGCCAATTTGTCAACAAAAAACATAATAAAGCACGATATTTTTTGCCGATGTCAATCAGGCAAAACATTTAACCTGTAATTGTATGTATTATAAATACTTAAGTAATAAGACTATTTTATATTCACAAACACTAAAATCATGCTAACACAATAGAATCATATAATATGTTGATTCACTATAGGATAAGAACATAAATAAGTAAGAACCGGCATGCTTCATCTATAACAGAATCAAACTCTTGATTCATATATAGGGTTGGTAAAAATATGCCTATCTATATATTCAACCACATTGAAAAATCACAGAAAGTAGAATCATCCAACTTCTGATTCAAACAAGGTCATACCATTTTCAAGTCTCGACTTAATGTTAATCAAAGATTCTCCGGGATGGAACATAAAACAGAAACGATTATATAATATTTTCTAATTGGATAAGCTATTAGCAGGACCGAGGATTATTCAAGAACCCTTTTCACGTATGAGATGGTTTATTGAATCATATATATTTTAAATCCTATATAAAGAGTTTGCATAAAACTTAAGATTCACTTTTCAAAACCGATAATTAAGATTAGAAGTGCTACTTGTCATTCACCTTAAAAGGTTGGAGAGATTTTTAGGTTAAAGGCGTTGGTTTAAGGTTTTAATTTTGAATTTTTAACTTTTAATTTTTAATTTCCTCTCATGTCGCGAACCCGTCAAATATTGGTGGTCGAGGATAATCCCAACATGTCCTGTCTACTTTCGGACATCCTGGATTTCTTTGATTACAAAACGATTGGTGCGCAGGACGGGGAGGAGGCTTTGCAGGTATTGGGCAAAGAGTCTTTCGACATGGTGATCACCGATTTACGCATGCCCCGGATGGGGGGAATCGATCTTCTGCGCTCCATCAAGGACCAGTTCCCCAAACTTCCCGTGGTGGTGATCACCGGTTTTGACAGCGATTCCTGCCGTTCGGACGCATCCGCAGCCCACGCGGACGGATTTTTGTGTAAGCCCTTCAAAGTAGATCAGATAAAAGAGCTTCTGAAAAAACATTTAGGCTACCAGGACTGACCTTTTTACCCCGTTTTAAGCCATTCTTTTAAACCCCTATTTGATTCTTCCCCCGGCTAGAATTTTTCCAAAAGATTAGTTGACAGAAGTAAAGTTTATATTAAATTGAAAATTTCAGCCGTAAGAGTATGGTTGAGCCGTCTAATCTGTTGTTTACGGAGTATAACAAAGATGAGCCCATGCTTCATCTTTATAATTCTGTATAATATTTTGAACTGACGAGGTAAAATATGGGAAAAACCTTAGCGGAAAAAATAATCGGAAGCCACGCTTCAAAAGAGGTGACTGCCGGAGAGATCGTCTTGGTGCCGGTGGACGTTTGTCTGACCCAGGACGGGACCGGACCGTTGGCCATAAGACAGCTGCAGAAGATAAATTTAGAAAAAGCCGCCAACCCCAAAAGGACCATCCTGTTTTTAGATCACGCCGCTCCTTCTCCCCGGCGGGAGCTGTCCAACGATCACATCACCATCCGGAAATTCGCGGAGAAGACCGGCGCCTGTCTGTCCGAGGTGGGAGAGGGGGTCTGTCACCAGATCATAGCGGAATCGTATTTAAACCCCGGGGATATATTGATCGGAGCGGATTCGCATACCTGTACCGGAGGCGCCTTAGGCGCTTTTGCCACCGGCATGGGTTCGACCGACGTGGCTGTCGGCATCGCCCTGGGCAAAACCTGGCTTCGGGTACCCGAGACCTTCAAAGTGGAGGTAAACGGGAAATTTCAGCCGGGGGTTTATCCCAAGGATCTAATCCTCTACTTGATCGGCATGATCGGGGCGGACGGGGCTACGTACAAGGCTTTGGAGTACTGCGGCGATACCATCGAAAGGATGTCCATGAGCGGAAGACTGACCCTCTCCAACATGGCAGTGGAAGCTGGGGCGAAAGCGGGATTGATCGCATCGGATGAGACCACCAAAAAATTCCTGCAAGCTCAGGGTCGGGGTAGCAAATTCAGAAAAATCTCTGCAGACAAAGATGCGATTTATGAACGGGTGATCCAGATCAACGCCTCCGATTTGGTGCCAATGGTGGCTTTCCCTCATACCGTGGACAATGTCAAGCCGATCCACGAAGCCAAAGGGGTGAAGATCGATCAGGTCTTCGTCGGCACCTGCACCAACGGAAGATTGGAGGACCTGAAGGTGGTGGCGGATATGATCAAGGGGAGGAAAAAACACCCCAAGACCCGGATGATCGTCGTCCCTGCCTCCAAAGCAGTTTACTTAGGCGCCATCAAGACCGGCTACATCCGGGAATTGGTGGAGTTCGGAGCGTCTATCATGGCTCCGGGTTGCGGTCCCTGTGTGGGAGTGCACGAGGGGATCTTGGGTGACGGTGAAGCCTGTCTGGCCACCATGAACCGGAATTTCAAGGGCCGGATGGGAAATACAGAAGGGGCCATCTACTTAGCCTCTCCCGCTACCGCCGCTGCAACCGCCATTAAAGGCGAGATCGCCGATCCGCGTGGCTTTTTCACCAAAAAGAAACCGGTGAAGAGAACCCCCGTTAAAGCCAAGAAAAGAAAAAGGTAGCCGTAGACTTTAGTCTGCGTATGTTTGTTCGGGAGTGGGTTCAACCCCCTCCCAATCCGGATACACAATTGAGTCCATAGAGACAAAAACTGAGGAGGTAATATGATGAATAAAGAATGTTGTAAACCAAGCGAAGAAAAAAAAGCGGAAAACTGCATGGTTTGTGGTGCGTCCTTGGAATACTTAGAAACTGCAGTCAGCGTTGTCTGTAACTATTGCGGAAAGGAAGAAAGTGGGTATATACGCTGTCCTAAGGGACATTATGTCTGTGATGAGTGTCATGGAAAGGGAACCTTTGA
>JBDROD010000398.1:0-3329 GCA_043810415.1 Candidatus Zixiibacteriota bacterium
TTTCAATACCCAGGATTATCCTCAACGACGTGGAGATGGTCCCCAACCCGATCCCGATGTAAAGCCCTCTTTTGGCTGCCATGCTGGGGGTGCGTAAAATCCAGTTGGCCGAATCCGGAATCCAGTGAGAGATGAAACTGCCCAAGGGAACCCGACCCAACATCACGATGACGGCGACTAAAAGCAACAAGCCCGCTTCCCAGCTTCGGGCACGAAAGCCCCGGTACGCTGCCGACGCCACGAAAAATGCCAATAGCGAGAACATGGTGGATTGCATGGGGACTTGCATGGTGTTGAACATCCACAGGAATGGCGTTTTTTCTCCGGTCCCCATCCAGAATCCCAAAACGACCATAACCGCCAATCCCGCCAGACCGATCAGATTGTATCCCCACCCGGATTGGGTCCGGGTGATCTTTTTCGAATTTATTTTAATATAGCTGACCACCCCGACCAGCAGGGTGAAAACGAAGATTATCTGCATCCAGTCCAAAACCGTCTGGTAGGCGGAAACCGAAGCCCGATACGGTACAAAGAACTGCACCAGCATGAAAAAGCCGAAGACAAAACAGACGATAATGGGAATTGTTCGTTGCATAAGAATAATGAAAAATGAAAAATTTAATATTGCAGATCAAAATTCAAAATTAGCTTTCCGTCCGAAAGTCCTTGCGGACATTTCGGACCTACGCTTCATTTCTCATTGTCCGAAAATCCCTAGAGGGGCATTTCGGACCTACGCCACATCTCCCTATCCCGCATTAAAGAACTCTATAATCTTATTTAGACCTAATATCCCTGCAATACCTCCGATCAAAATCGACAAAACGATTATCAGCTTTAACCAGTCCTGTCCCTTTATGCTTCCCAAGACCTGTTTATCCTGGGTCAGATATCCGCTGGCCACAAAAAGCTCCTCCCCGATCAAGGTGTAATCGCATGCCACTATGAAGAACGAAAGCTGGATGGTGGAATCGGTCCCGGCGATCTGTAGGGCGCCGATGGAATTGCCGGTCTCTGCCAGGATCAATGCCTCCGCCTCGAAAGTTCCCAAAAATAGATTGGTGGCGGGAAGCTGCCGGGTCATGATCCCGTCCACCGCAGCGGCGTAACCAAACTGACTCTGGGTGACGAAAAAAATGTTGTCCGGATGGTATGCATCCGGATGGCCTGCCCGGGAGCACGCCTCCTTTACCACCTCCTGAGCGGTGGTCATCACCACCGGATCGTAGTTGGGAAATATCAGAGGAGTATTGTATTCCGCTGTCTTCTCCGCCACACTGGAAAGGATGTTCATGGACGCCATAGTGGCTACCCGGTCCATCTTGCCCAAGCCGGCGGAATAGAGGATCGGTTTCCCCATCTCGGTGGCTCGACCGATGGCATCGTCGATGGCTTGAAGTCCCGCAATGGGTCGGGTATAAAGCTTTTTACCCTTCTTGGCATACCAGACAAATCCGAGGATAAACAAAAATGAAACTATAGCTCCTACCAGGACATTGACCCGCCGGGTATGAAACCATTGACCCCGGGAAATAACGGGACCGGCTAGCGGAGAGATTAAAACCTCATTTCCCTTTTTGTATTTCAAAAGATAGTGATATTTGACTCCATCCTTCACATCGGTATCAACGAAATTTGTTTGTTTTGACGATACCCTTGCCACCAGCTGAAAATCCTCATCCTGTTCCGTCGATCTCCAGATTTCATATTCACCGATGGCGGTGTCTTTGGGCAAACCTTCTACGGTCAAGGTGATGCTTTCGCCTTTATCGTTGGGAGTATCAATTGCTTTGAGAATTACCGAGTTTTGAGTATGGGCTGTTGAGACAAAGAGAAGAAAAATGGAAAAAGGAAGAAGGAAAATGACAAATCTCAATTTCGTCATCTGTGTCTCGACCGAGGGTCAAAGGTTTTTTATAAGCTACGGAATCATGGGGACTTGTCAAGGTAAAACTTCCCGGAGAAAATCAGTTTAAGAGTACCCTCAACCTGAACCATTAGTTTTGCGGGAGAAGACCGTCACATAACACAATAAGATAAAAATTCTGCTGTATTACTGGCGACCACAAAGGTCGCCCCTACGCCATTCCCACCTACGTTTTGCTTGACACCCCCCAAGTGCAGTCTTATATTGTATTTTGTTTAAAACTTCTCGCAGACGGAAGTCCATAATAGAATCCCGAGAAATGGTTTTAGCGGCGGACAACGGTCGGCGGACGGCGGACAGGAATTAACATTTAATGGAGAATCGCATGGAAGAGATCAGCGAAATCCTGCAGCATAGGATCGACAAGCTGAGGAAACTGAAAGAGAAAAACATCAATCCCTATCCTTACAGTTTCAAAAGGACTCATACCTCATCCGAGATCATCGGGAATTTCGAAAAACTGGAAAGCGAACAAGCGGAAATTAAGACTGCCGGCAGAATCATCTCCCTTCGCCTTCACGGCAAGAGTTTGTTTGCACATCTGAAAGACGGTTCCGGCAAGATTCAAATCTACGTCAAATCCGACGAGGTGGGAAAGGATAAATTCGAGCTTTTTGACCTGTTCGACATCGGGGATTTTCTGGGGGTGAGCGGTAAGGTGTTTAAGACCAAAACCGGCGAGATCACCATTCGGGCGGATGACTTCACCCTCCTCTCCAAATCCATGTTACCCCTTCCGGAGAAATGGCACGGGCTTCAGGACAAAGAGTTGAGATACAGGCAAAGATATGTCGATCTGATCGTGAACGAAGAAGTCAAGAACGTTTTCATCTTTCGCACCAATCTGATCAAAGCCATGCGGCAGTTTCTGGATGACCGGGGTTTCGTGGAAGTGGAGACACCCATACTCCAGCCGCTTTACGGGGGAGCTTTTGCCCGTCCCTTCATCACCCACCACAACGCGCTGGATATCGATCTCTACCTGCGCATCGCAGATGAGCTTTATCTAAAAAGACTGATCGTGGGGGGATTCGAAAAGGTATACGAGATATCCAAAAGCTTCCGTAACGAGGGGATGGACCGGAATCATAATCCGGAGTTCACCATGCTGGAACTGTACCAGGCGTATGCGGATTATAATGAAATCATGGAGCTTTACGAGAACTTGTTGAATTATGCAGCCAAGCAGGTGCTGGGATCGAACCAGTTCGAATTCGAAGGGAATCAGATCGACTTAACCCCGCCGTTTAAGAGAATTCCGATGCTGGAATCGATCCGGGAATATGCCCAAGTGGACTTTTCGGACAAAAACGAGGAGGAGACCAGAAAGATAGCATCCCAGCTGAACGTGAAGGAAAATTTGAATCGACCCAAGGGGAAGCTGATCGAAGCTATATTC
>JBDROD010000399.1:0-12565 GCA_043810415.1 Candidatus Zixiibacteriota bacterium
AGAGAACGTGGCCCACTACAACGTTTACTTCGGGACCACCAGCGGTGAGTACGACAGCACTCATCAGGTCACCCTTCCGGCTGACACTCTTCGCGGATTGACGGAGAATACCACTTACTTTGTAACCGTTACGGCGATCAATGCAGATGATTACGAGAGCATCGGGAAGAAGGAAGTTTCGGCAACCACCTATCATTTCACTTTGGATCAGGGGATTTTACTGGTGGACGAGACTTATGACCAAACCTTATCCTATAATTTCGTTAACGGCGACAGCATAAACGCTTTTTACAACCGGGCTTTACAGGGTTATACTTACACTTATTCCGACCACAGCTGTCCCAACTGCTACCCCCAGAATCAACTGCATATCAGCGATCTTTTACATTACTCTCCGGTGATAGTTCATTCGGAAGACAACCGGGGCAATCACTCGCTGGGAGATTCGAATGATTCTACATATCTGGTATTGAGAGAGTACCTGAAGAATGGGGGGAAGTTGATCATCGAGGGGAGGAGAAATCTATCAACGGGAAACGATGGAGACCCGGCGATAAGGCAGTTTCTTCCCAGCGAGATCCAGTATGATTATCTGAAGGTGAAATCGGCATATGTCCCTCCCTGGTCTTCCAGCAATCGTTCAGAGGAATTCATCGGCGCATTCAGCCAAATTCCCGATTATCCTGATCTGCAGGTGGATAGTTTAAGAGTAGAGCAATGCTCCGGCGGCATAAATCCTCCTTTGGCAGGGAAAGTGCCCGGGGTGGGGTATATCGACAGTCTGCTTACCGGTGAGGTCGTTTACCGGTTCAATTCAGCCTACGACACCTCCGGCTCCGAAGAGAAAGCAGTGGCTTTCCGTTACCTGGGTAGCGATTACCAAGTGATATTCCTCGACTTTCCCCTTTACTTCATCCACGAAGCACAGGCGTGTTCCCTATTGCACCGGGCTTTGAGTGATCTGGGGACCTATCCCAGTGCCGTGGCGGAGGAGGAGAGCAGCGTTCCCTTGACTTTTTCAATGAAACAGAATTTTCCCAATCCGTTCAATTCGGAAACGGTGATAGAATATTCTTTACCCCGGGAGAGTCAAATCAAGATAACCATCTATAATCTTCTGGGACAGAAGGTGAAGACTTTAATCAATGGAAAATCACCCGCGGGTCGCCAGGAGGTAAGCTGGGATGGTAAGAACAATAGGGGAGAAGCGGTTTCAAGTGGGATCTATTTTTACCGGATGGAAGCGGATGAATTCACCCAAATAAAAAAGATGGTGTTTTTGAAATAGATTCGCTTATATTGTAATTATCGATGCACGGAATTAAACATCCTATCACAGAGGAGGTGTAAGATGTTCAAGGAATTCAAAGAGTTCGCCATGCGGGGCAACGTCATCGACATGGCTGTCGGAATCATAATCGGTGCGGCTTTCGGCACCATCGTTACCTCACTGGTCTCCGACATCATCATGCCCCCGATCGGCTTGCTATTGGGCAACGTGGATTTTTCCAACCTTTTCATAGTTCTGAGAGAAGGGACAAATGTCGGACCTTATTCTTCATTAGCCGAGGCAAAAGCAGCAGGCGCGGTTACGTTCAACTATGGTACGTTCGTGAATACAATTATTAGTTTCATCATCGTTGCCTTTGCCATATTTCTTCTTATCCGAAGTATCAACAAACTCAAAAGACAAAAGGAGGCTCCGGCGGCTGTTCCAACCACCAAGGAATGTCCTTTCTGTTTATCGGTTATACCGATAAAGGCGACTCGCTGTCCACATTGTACTTCGGAGTTAAAGGTTGCTTAGAATCGTATAGATCTGTTTTCGTATCCCGATCACCCTATCTTTTTACCAAAGGGGACGGAGTTTAAAAGATTCGATTATTCCAAAGTAGTGTGTTTGAATCAGCACTGGGAGGTTAGTATATGAGAATAAGAAATCTCGGTTATTTAGGGTTTTTGGGGCTATTGGGGTTATTGGGGTTTCTTTACTTGTAATGTCGGGCTTTTCGGTTTGTTCGGTTTCTTTGGTTTCTTCAGCGTGAATAAAAGTCGATCTGGATTGTATAATACCATAGACTGAGGGAGGATGGGTTCACCAATTGTCAAATGCATAATATCGTTGATTTTCCTCTTAGGGGTAATTGATAAAAATTATTGTGTTTTTTTGAAAAAATGCTAAATTATATACTGGAGCGATAAAATAAGGGTGGTTTCATTTTCAATGTTTTGATTTCGGGTTTAATCAGATGAGCGAGATAGCCCATTCACATCATTATGTGATAAGAAAGATGAAATTTGTCGTGCTTCTGACGGTGGGGATTTTCGTCTTGGAGCTGGTAGGTGGAATTTTAACCCACAGCTTGGCGCTTCTGTCGGATGCCGGACACATTTTTGCCGACGTTTTGGCATTAGGTTTAAGCTGGGGAGCATTGGCTATAAGTAGCCGTCCCGCCAACCACAGGAAAACCTATGGCTATCTACGAGCAGAAGTTATCGCTGCAAGTATAAACGGAGCCACCTTAATTTTGGTAGCGATCTGGATATTCATCGAGGCCTATCACCGGATCAACCAACCCGTGCCGGTAAAAAGCTTGGAGATGTTTATTATTGCGGGGATTGGCCTTTTGGTGAATATGGTAGTCTTTCTAAGACTCAAAGGGATTGCGGAACACAGCTTGAACGTGAAGAGCGCATTTCTGCACGTGTGGGGAGATATGCTTGCCTCAGTGGGTGTGATCATTGGCGGGATAATAATGTTTTTTACTCGACTTTACATAGTAGATCCCATAATCAGTATCCTGATAGGATTAGTCATCCTCAGGGGTGCTTTTTCAGTCATGCGTGAATCCACTGACATTCTTTTGGAAGGGGTACCCAGAAATGTGCAACTAAATGAGGTGGATTCCGTTTTAAGAAAGGTTGAAGGGGTGGAAGACTTGCACGAATTGCACGTCTGGAGTGTTTCCTCAAAAGACATAGCGCTCTCCTGCCACGTGATGGTTAAAGAACAGAGCACCCACTCAGCCCAAAAAATATTAGATCAGATCCGTTTGCAATTAAAAAAACAATTCAAAATAGAACATACCACCATACAATTCGAGTGCGGGTGCTGTGCTGCCCAAAGCCCGGAATGTATATTTACCGAAAGCCGTAAGACCGCTTGAGATTGCTTAAACAAACGGTTTTTCATGGTTAATCGTATAAGAAAGCGAGAAGAAGAAAATGGTTTCAGCCAAGTTTGGGGGGCGGAAAGCAGCTAAAGAAAAAAAAGAAGCTGTCGACTCAAGAAATACACCAGATGAGTCGGCGGAAGTCGAGTTAAGCGCTGAAGATAAAGACCTGCTGGAGATCATAGAGAAGGCGAAGAAAGGAGATCAGTCCGCTTTCCAGCAAATCGTGGATAAATACAAAACCCAGGTGGCGTCGATCGCATACAAGATGGTGGGTGACTACGAGGATGCCAAGGACATCTCCCAGATAGTTTTCGTAAAGACCTACCAAAACCTGGTCAATTTCGACACTACCAAGAAACTCTCCACCTGGCTTTATCGCATAACCATAAACGCTTCCATAGATTTCATCCGGAAGCACAAAAAGCACAAGCACGAACTTTTGGACAACATCTTCGGAGAGCTGAAAGAGAAAAAGCAGGATGTAGAAAGGATCTACCAGCGAAGTCTGATCAAGTGGGCGATCGACGATTCGATGACCAGCTTGAATCCCAGACAGAAAGCGGTGTTCGTCCTGCGCGATCTGGAGGGATTGGATATAAAGGAGGTTGCTCAGATAACCGGCATGCCGCAAGCAACGGTAAGATGGTATTTACACCGAGCCCGATCAAAACTGAGGAGTGAGCTTTCAAGACATCATCCACAAATCTTAAAAAAGATGGGGATAAAACATGAAGTGTAGAAAGGCGCTAAAAATAGTTTGTTGCTATGCCGATCTGGACCTGCCCCAAAAAGAAAAACTGGATGAGCATCTCCAGAGCTGCCCCGATTGCTTCCACGAATTTTCCCTCATACAAAGCTCCATGCAGGTATTAAGAGAGACTCTCACCTTCAAGGAATCGGAAGATTTCTGGAAGGATTACCGGGTGGATTTGAAACTTAGGATTCCGGCCATGTCCTTATGGAAAAGGGTATGGGCTGAGGTGGAACAGTGGACCAGCTTAATCCGCACGCCGGTGTTGGGTCCGGTTCCCGCCTACGTGTTTTCATTTGTCCTGGTGATTCTTATCGCTTTGAGCATCCTGCCGGGTTTTCTTTCTCCTCAAAGGGCGGAGGCTTTCAGCAACAACTTGGTGATCTATGAGGGAGGGTTGCTGTCTGCGGTAGATGACGGAGTGGTAACCATCTACACGCTGAAAGGGAAGCAGTGAAGAGTGGAGAGTGTAGAGTTTAGAGGTAAGAGATAATACCTAAAATCTACAACTTAAAAAACCACGAGAATCATTCATTGATTAGGGAGAGGGAAAGCGATTGAGAATTGGTAATGTTTTTTCAAAAATGACAATACCTAAGAAAAAAACCGGATTTATCCTGTGGCTTTGCGGGATGGCGATTCTTTTGGGGGGATGCGGCAAAGATTCCCTTCAGAGCTTGGAGGAGGATTTGGCTCGGGTGATGAAAGAGGCAGGACCTTCGGTAGTCTCGATCATGGCTAAAAACGAGAGTTCCGGAGAGGTAAAATTCGGTTCAGGGGTAATCTTAAACGGGGGTTTTATTCTCACCACGGAGAACATCCTCACCAACACCGATAACATCACTTTAAAGCTCCAGGATGGTCGGGTGATCAACGACGACCAGATCGTGGGCATGTTCTGTGATTTTGAAACCAACGTCAGCCTGATACAGGTAGAGGTTAATGCGCTCAAACCCACTCGCATCGTACCCCAGGAGAAGATAGAAAACGGTACCTTGGGCATTGCTTTGGGCAATACGGATTACTCCAAGGGCTTGGATATCAGCATGGGAACCATTACCAAATCCTGGATCGGGGGTTCGGATGCTTACGATGAGAGTCTTATGATCTGGCACGGTCCGGTAGTCCCCTACCATGGAGGAACTCCGATCTTCAACCGTAGGGGAGAGCTTTTGGGTTTAACCGAGGGAAAACCCAAGGAGGAAAACGGAGTGATCTTTATCCTCCCGGCAAAAACCTGTCTGCGAGTATCGGAATTGCTCCAAAAGGGAGGAAAGGTGGAAAGAGCCTGGATCGGGATATACTGCGAAACCGAACCGGGTAAGTGTGATAAGCCGGGTGCGCCTGAAGAGGGAGTGCTGGTTACCAAAGTGATCGAGGGGAGTCCCGCTTATAAAGCCGGTTTGATTCCGGGAGACAGGATCCTGAGCTTTAACGGAAAACAGATTGATGATCCTTCCCATCTCAGGAAACTGGTTTCTACCACGGGTGTAGGATCTCACATCCTTTTAAGCTTGATCCATAAAACAGAAAACAAAACAGCGGATGTGGTAGTCAAGACCCGCGAAACCAACGGGTTGGGAATGAGACGATGTCCACATCGATCAATATAAGAGCCCATTTTCTTCTGAAACTTCTTGCCCATAATTTTGTATATCTATAATAGAACGAAGCAGCTGGGAACAGGTGGTGCGAGCTTAAGATTTTCAAATCCATTAACCTTTTAAAGTCGCGGTTCGGCACCTCGATTTTCTTAAGATGATAAGCAGTTTAAACCAAGGACTTATCAGAACTGATGGAAGTCGGGGGAACGAAACCTCGGGAAGGAGGTAATAATGGTTTTAGATCCGATTTGCCTGATGGAGGTAGATGAGAAGAATGCTCGTTTCAAAACCGTATACAATGGCCAAACGTTTTATTTTTGCGATAGAAGCTGCAAGCAGAAATTTGAAGAAGAACCGGAGAAGTATATTGATATCAACGAGAGGGAGGGGAAATAGAAGCAGTTTGCATCCGCCGGTAAAATAAAATCGGATGAAACCGGGGAGTGTAATCCTTCGGATCTACCAAAAACAATCTAAACATAATATTCCTTTAATGGTCGGGAAACGTGTTCGATTCCTTCAGCTTCCCGACCTCTTAGTATGAGCCAGAAGAGGATCTGAAAATGTCGACTTCATTTAACCAAAGAAGAGGGGTGGTTTTTTTCTCAATCGTATTGGGGATGATAGCCGGAGCAGTCATTTTGATATTGCTTTATGCTTTCGGATTTTTCCATCCGCATATTTCCACGGGACTTTTTGGCTCATCAGAAAAAACAACCTCTCCAGTCGTTCCCTCCATAGTGAAAACTTCAGCGGGGGTTCAAGAGGAGATTGCCAATTCCCGCCAGAACGCTATCGTCCAGGCAGCCCAGCAGGTGGGTCCGGCAGTGGTCTCCATCAGCGTGGTTCAGGTGAGGGTGGTAAGGCAACAGCCGTTTTTTTCCCCCTTCGGGGATCAGTTTTTTGACGATTTCTGGGGTAGCTTTTTCCGTCCGAGAGAATATAAGGAGAAGGTATATGGCATCGGCTCCGGATTTATCATAAATTCGGAAGGGTACATATTAACCAATGCCCACGTGGTAAACGGGGCTGATCAGTTAAAGGTGACCTTAACCACCGGCGACGAATACGAGGGAAAGCTGGTGGGAATGGATGAAGTCTCCGATCTGGCGGTGATAAAAATCGAGACCAAGAATCTCCCGACAGTGGTTTTGGGCAATTCCAACGATCTGATTATCGGGGAATGGGCTATCGCCATCGGCAATCCCTTTGGATATCTTTTGGACGATCCCAATCCTTCCGTAACCGTGGGAGTGATTAGTGCGCTAAATAGAGACATCAAGCGGGAACAGGGACAGGTGCAGATTTACCGCAAGATGATCCAGACCGATGCCGCCATAAATCCGGGAAACTCCGGTGGTCCGCTGGTGGATGCCTCCGGGGAAGTTATCGGGATCAACACTTTTATCTTCACCACCAGCCGCGGTTCGGAAGGAATCGGCTTTGCCATACCGATCAACCGGGCCAAGACGATACTTTCGGATTTAATCAAGCACGGCGGCGTAATTCCCACTTGGATCGGTCTAAGAGTTCAAGAAGTAAATTCTGCACTGGCCCTGAACTTGGATTTAAAGAAAGCCGAGGGGGTCATCATATCGGACGTGGAAGAAGAGAGCCCCGCACAGAAGGCAGGGCTGAAAAGAAAAGACGTGATATTCAAAGTGGACGACCAGAGGATCAAGAACCTTAGCGACTGGGAGGATTTAAGCTATTTGGCCAGAGCGGATCAAAGCTTAGACATTGGTTTTTTTCGCAATGGTAAGGAGATGCACATAGAACTTTCTCCCCAAACGCTTCCTACTGGTACCAGCAAGGGCACCCAAAGCAAACTGGGCATGACCGTTACGGAAATCACCTCATCCGTTGCCCGACAACTTGGGATCTCCGATCCGCGGGGAGTGGCGATCACCGGCATAGAGAAAGGGAACGTCGCCTATAGAGCCGGATTACAAGTGGGAGACGTGATCCGCCAGATCGGGGATCACCCCATTCCCAGTGTGGAAGAGTTTGAAAAATTGATAAGCCAGTTACGAAGTAAAGATAGAACTATTTTACTGATTGAACGAAACGGAGCCTTGTACTTTGTTTCCTTAGAGTTGTAAAACTTTACCTCTCCCACCCAGTATCCCCCTCCCCATGAAAATGGAGAGGGGAATCAAAGGGGTAAGATTTATTGACAGGCTGGAGCCATTCCTCCCTTAAATAGATAATTCAAAAGATAGACCACATCTGCGATGTCCACTTTCCCGTCGCAGGTAACATCCCCAGCAATCAATGGATTCGGCGCTATATCCATATTATAAAGATAATTAATAAGATATACCGCATCACCTACATCTATAACTCCATCATCGTTGCAATCTCCGCTGATATATATCTGTACGGTCAGGGAATCGGACCAATCACATTCCCGGTCATATACGTCCTTGGCTTTGATTTTAACTTGGTAAATTCCAGAGTTGTTCCAGGCATGGGATGCGGTGCAGGTGCCTCCGGAGGGGTAGGGTCCGATCCAATCGCTGAGCTCGTCACCCCAAGAGAACTGGTAAAACAGACTGTCGTTATCCGGGTCAGTAGTGTAAGAGAAATAATCATACTCCACTGCCGGTTGACCCACAATCTGTCCGGAGGGTTGCGGCGGGACTTCGGGCGGATAGTTGGTAATGACCGGAGCCATTCCCAAATCCGGGTTTCCCCATAAAGCTCCCCATTCGAATGTTTCATACTTCAGGCTATACCACAGGTTTTTGGTATACATGGTCCTCAAAGCCTGCTGGTGTGCCTGACCCTGAGTTAGATTTCCGGAGGTGACATAGGTGGTGAAAAAGTAATCCAACGACTGACTGGAGCCATCCAGTGAATCATGCCAGGCCCCCATGCCATAAGCCACTTTGGTGGCACCCACAAAGCCCACCGCACCCTTCTGCATCATAGCTTGTCCTATGTTTAGCGCATCGGTGTCCGAATTGCTGCAGGCATCCGCAAAACAAATGGCGGGATAGTCGTCGTTGAGGTAAGAGCAGGTGGAGGTGGAGACAAATGCCTCGCCCGTTGAGTATAATATGTAACTGGCGTATTCCGAACCGTGCCCGGCCCAGTTCACGAAAGAAAAGTGATTGGACGACCAGACCGTTCTGACGTTATTATAGGTGAGGTTATAATCCATGATATACATAGAATGACTCTGCTCATACATACGGGTTTTGGTCCAAGACGACATCCACGGCCGATTCACCTTTCTTTCCATCAGGACGGCATTATCCGTGTCATCCCAGAAAAATGCACCCAAGAGTAAGATGTTTTTCTTATATGCCGGGTCATCATTCTGCTCGTAAGCTACTGATTTTTGACAGATGTGCAGAACCGTGGCAGGGGTGCTCCAGGGGATTCTTCCCACTATCACCTCGTTATAAAAATCAATATTATCGGAGTTTTCACCCCAGCGGTGATTCCCATTAGAATCCCAAGACTGATTGTCCGGAAGGGAAAGCTCGGCATAGTAAAAATCTGTCTCCGGTTTTCCATATCCCAGATCCTGCCAGCAGCGGCGCATGGGCACGTCATCGTAATGACCCACCAAAAGCACATCTTCAATGCCCCATTGATCTGAAGGATATTTGTCTCTTAAGAAATTTCTTATTTTCTCAGCCAGATCGTAGCCGGTATAAGTGGAATTGATCCAGGAGGTGGTTACCACGTTGACGCTTCTCCCTTTGCCGGTCTCCCAGTCCACCAGGGGGGTAACCGAAGAGGTCAGGGCATCCAAAGTGATGATCACGAAATCGTAATTATCTTTGCCTTTAGTGCCGGCGGGATACCAGCCTTGAGCCTGATCATAGTTCAAGACGATCTGCTTAGCGGTTTGCTCGGTCCGGAGGAGATTATCAATCCTGATATCTTGGGGATCGAAGTCACGGGGGAAAGTATAGTCTATCCTAACGGCGATCCGGGGATAATAGGTCAATTGTCCGGACAAGGGGCGATAGGAGAAGGGGGTTACCTGCACGTCCACCAAGTTGTACTTTCTGTAACCGGCAGTTCGCACCATTTCCCCCACCGATTTCGGAAACGGATCGTCGCTGGAGTAAACCGATTTGTAGTTTTCTTCGTAGGTCTGTTTATCCTGTTCATAATACAGAGGATTTTCCTCTCCCACTACCCTTACCTGAGAAGAAGGCGAAATTTGATAGAATCCGGGGAGCACCACTCCCTCACCTTGATCAAATTGGACTTGAGCTACTTCTGCTCCAGGCGGGATAGCAATGGAGAAGATCCTGGAGGGAAGATTGGGCTTTCCCGGAACCGAAAGCCGGCCAAAGTCTTCCAGATAAATCTCACTTCCTGACGCGGCGGTCTTAATCTCATAGGTTCCCAGGGGTATGGTAACACTGACTTCGCCGGGGGAAAGAACCGATTGGTATCCCCACACCGCAGCAGTTAATACCATCCCTCCCATCCCCAGACACAGCAATAACAACAACATTACCCGCTTAAACTCCTTAGAGATCGGGTTTAGCATCAGCTTATCCTTTCTGGTTATAGGTTGGATTCATTCCTTTAGCGTTTATTATCATAACTTATATAAGTATAACTCAAAAATGAAAAAAGTCAAGAAAAACCAGAGAAAAATTTAAAGAATGGATCAAGGGTGGAGTATTTTTAGATTAAATGAGAAAAGACTAACAATTGGGAAGAATCCCACCTTTGAACAGGTAATTGATCAGATATATCACGTCGCCGACATTTTGCACTCCATCGCAGTTGACATCTGCGGCTGCCAGAGGATAAGGGGGGAGTCCGTTTTTGTACAGATAATTCAACAGGTAAACCATGTCCCCGATATTGATAATCGCATCCCCATTGATGTCACCCCGAACGAAATTCAGTAGTATCGTAAGGTTGTCCGAATCACGATTGGTGGTGATTAAATCCATAGAACCATTGCCATCCAAGTCCGCCGAAAAATGAGCGGAAGGGTGATCACTTACCGGAAAGACCGAATTATAACTGAAGGTTCCGTTGCCGTGGTTGGAGAGAAACGATAGGTTGTCGTCCTCTGAATTCCCGGTCACTATATCCAGATCACCATCTGCATCCAAATCGGCAGCCCAGACTGAAAGAGGAGAATTCCCCACCGAATAAGACGAGGGGGAAGAAAAGGTGCCATTTCCGGTGTTCAGAAGTACGGTAATTGTTGTCGCGGGAACGGGACTTCCGTGCCCCACGATCAGATCCGGGGCACCATTACCATCCAGGTCAGCTGCCACCACTGAATATGGACCTATACCTGCGGGATAGAGTGAATAAGGGGCAAAAGTTCCATCACCGTTATTGGGTAAAACTGCAATCTGATCGGTGAGGTCATTAGCGGTAACAATGTCAAAGTCGCCATCCTTATCCAGATCAGCTATACACAAAGAGGTCGGGTAATCAACTACCGGGAAAGTAACTGGTTGCATAAAGACAGCATTCCCCCGGTTCAACAGAATCGAGACATCGCCGGTGCCCGCATTGGCTATAGCCAGATCGAGCTTGCCATCCCCATTGAGATCGGCTGCCGCAACGCAGTGAGGCTGGGATCGGACGGGATAGTCCGAATGGGGGGCGAATGTGCCGTCCCCCTGGTTTAATAGAATCGAAACGTTGTCGGAATTCGAATTTGCAGTTATCAGATCCAGGTAGCCATCATCGTCCAGATCGGCAGCCATAATGCTCCAAGGCTGGTCACCTGCCGGATAGGAGGAATCGGGATAAAAGACACCTTTCCCCCGATTCAAAAGAACCGAGACATTGTCGGAATTGGCATTAGCCGCTGCCAAGTCTATATCCCCATCCTTATCCAGGTCAGCAGCGAAGACGGACTGGGGCTCATCCCCAACCGGAATAGTGGATAGGAGCGTAAAGATACCTCCACCATAACTGGCCGCTATGGTGAAGGACCAGCAATAGCTTTTTTTCATGGGGGTTCCATCCGCTGCCAGGATATCCGAAGTCAAAACCACAGTTACCATGTCTCCCGTTATGAAATCGCTTAAAGGTTGGAAGTTAGCTGTCTGGGTAAGACTATCGTAACTGATCGCCCCAGGATGTTTCCCGGTGAATCTGGTATAGACCATAAAGGTAGACTGGTTTATGGTCATACCGTTCATCGTGGTATCGAACGTCACCGAGATGTCGGAGGATGACGATACGTTCAGCTGGTTTTTGATCGGTGAGGTATGCAGAATTCTAGGGGCATTCCAGGGTCGAACGGTAAAACAATAAGGGAGATTATGCCGGGGGATGTAAGCCAGTGCATCGGACCGGATGAGCTTGAGACGACTGGAGGGGGGCCAGAAACACGAATCCAGGCAGACGGTCATGGTATCCTCCACCTTGAAGGTCAATGTGGCTAAAAGGGTTCGGCTGGAGGAGCCGAATTTTGTATCCTCTATTCCGAACGGGATCATAGCGAGCCAGAAATGGGAAATTCCATCCAAGTTGAGATTAATAAGGTTCCATTCTTCCCCATTCTCCCTTTGATATAGATCCATCATCCAGTTGCGGATAGTGTCTTCCTCCGCTGCGAAGTGACGGAAGATGTTTCGGGGGTTGTTGAAGTTGGTGGAGTTGTTCCAGTAATAACTTAGACTGCAATACTTAGTCGGGTTGCTATGGGTGAAGCAAAAAGGAAAAACCATGCCGGCGAGGGAATCCGAAATATTCGGATTGTCCCGGGTAATCTGTAGAAGGACGCGGGTTAAATGCCCGGGACCGGTAAAGAAAACGTCATAAGGAGCAACTTCGAGGTACAGAGTGTCACATATTCCACTGTCGTTGATTTGTTCCGGACATTGCCCCCGGCTAAAAGCAAAGGTGGATAGTAGAAACAATCCAATCGTCACTAAGAAGAACAGATATGTCTTAATCTTCATTGAAATCGATTCCCGATAATGGAGGTGATCAAAAAGGCAGGGGAAATGCCCTGCCCAATAAAAGACAATCTTATTTAATTATACCGTTTTAAATTCTTTCCTTCGTAAAATTATGTTTCC
>JBDROD010000400.1:0-2217 GCA_043810415.1 Candidatus Zixiibacteriota bacterium
TCCTTTAGATACTTGAATTCTTTCTCTCTTTACCTCTTTTATCTTCTTCTCTAAAGGGTCTGATAAATAATTCTGTCGAATCACGTCTTCATCAAATCCTGTTCTCTCAGATACTTCTCTAGCGAGAGCTTCAAATCCCAGAATATCTATATAAATAAGATACTTTTTCTCGATCATTTCACTTACCCTTTATGACCGCGAAGGTAAGCTATAAACGTCTCGGACATGGACGTACGTGAAGAACAGTGAGACCCTTATCAGCTTCTAAACAGCACCTCCTCTTTCTCAAAAAGCCTTTTGGTTACAAAGATGGAAAAAGAGGCATAAAGAAAGGTGGAAAGAAAGATCAGGGTAATGAAGCCCCATCGAAAAGTACCCAAAAGTATCTCTCGAGCTGCCAGTGAGATGTTTACTATGGGTACGAAAGCCAACCCCCAGGAAAGCTCGATTCCCGGAATAAAAGAGATCATGGCGGGCAGGATGACCACAAACATAAGGGGGGAGATATAGCTCTGAGCCTCTCTGTAGCTCTTTGCGGAAAGCGCTATGGAGAGGAGAACGGAACTAAAAAGAGCAGCCAATGGTAACATCAAAAACAAAAGCAGAATCAAAGGTAGAGGTTTTATGGTAAACTGCATTTGCTCGGTTCCGAAGCGACTCATTTGGGCTAATCCCAGACCGGCGGTTATACTCATGCTGGCGGTGGAAAGAACTATGGTTATAAGTGAGATGGTCAAAACCGTGAGGAATTTACCGGTGGCAATGTCCAGACGGGAGACCGGGGTGACTAATATGGTTTCCAAAGTTCCCCTCTCCTTCTCCCCTGCGGTCAAATCGATGGCCGGGTACATGGCGCCGATCATAGCCAAAATCACGATCATGTATGGCAAAAACATCCCCAGCATGAAACCACCCATTTTCTCCTTGGGAGCAAGATTCTCCTTATTGATTGCTATGGGATTCAATATGGCTTTTTCTATATGATGAAGCGCCAGCCTTTCTGCTACTATGCTGTCCTGATATTCTTTCAGCTTATCCTTCAGTTTCTCTGAAGCCATACTGGATCTGATCTCAGCGGCATCATAATATATGGTGGCTTCACTGCTTTCTCCCGCCTTCAGCTTCTCTTCAAAACCGGAGGGAAACTCCAAGGCAGCGTGGATTTCTTTCTTCTTCAAGGACGATTGGTAATCTGGCGTTTTCACCTTTTGAAAATCGTCCCCCTTGAAGATTCCAGAAACGAAGCGTGGAGCGAATTCCTCCCCGATAACGGTGATTTTGGTAATTTCTGCCTTGGTCTTCTTAAGCATCATGACCACCACTGCGTTTATGCCAAACATCAGGATCGGAAATAGGATGATGGGAATCAAAACGGACGATACGAGGGTGCGTCTGTCCCTGAGCGTATCAAGAATCTCCTTGGAATAGATTATTTTTACCTTCCTTAAGTTCATCCCGGTTTATTCTCCCACAGCTCTTACGAAGATGTCATCTAAGTCTGTAAATCCGGTTTTGTTTCGCAGCTGATCCAAAGTGCCTATCTCTAATATTCTCCCTTTATGGATGATGGCAATATCGTCACAAAGTTTCTGCGCCTCCCACATCACATGAGTGGAAAAGAGAATGCATTTATGCTCCTGTTTAGACTCTTTTATGAATTGGATGATGCTTCGAGAGGTAATCACATCCAGGCCCAGGGTGGGTTCATCCAGGATCAGAACCTCCGGATCGTTGATGAAGGTTCGGGCGATGGATACCTTCTGTTTCATCCCGGTGGAGAGCCTATCCACCCTTCTTTTTCGGAATTCGTTCATGCCGAATCTCTCGAACAGAACTTTCGACCTTTGGTTTAAGCCATCCTCATCCATCCCGTTTAGTCTGCCGAAATAATTTACCGTTTCTTCAACCGTAAGTCGATGATAAAGCCCGGTATCACTGGAAAGAAAGCCGATCTTCTCCTTTACCTTCTCCGGTTCCCGGACGATGTCATAACCCGCCACCCGTGCAGTTCCGGAGGTCGGCCTCAGTATGGTGGACAAAAGCCGCATCAGGGTGGTCTTCCCCGCCCCGTTCAATCCCAAAAGACCAAACACCCGTCCCGGTTTACACTCCAGGCTGACTGAGTCTACCGCCCGGATTTCACCCCGTTTTTTGTCATTAAATATCTTGGTGAGATTGCTGGTGACGATCATTAGGAATTATGATAGACCCTGATAA
>JBDROD010000401.1:0-7576 GCA_043810415.1 Candidatus Zixiibacteriota bacterium
GCAAATGGTGGCCAGTTCCCGGTCCAAGTTTCTCAATCCCGATTCTCTGGTATAGTCGTTGATGATTTTTTTTATGGCTTCATCCTGGAAGGTGAGAATCTCCGGCTTGAGGCCATGATTGGAAAGTTCTTTGGGAACCAGATGCCTTTTAGCGATCTGCAGTTTCTCCAGATCGGTATATCCCGGAAGCTCAATCACCTCCATTCGATCCCTCAGAACGCGCGGGATCGGATCCAGAATGTTGGCGGTGGTGATGAACATCACCTTGGACAGATCGAAGGGAACGTCCAGATAGTGATCGGAGAAGGTGTTGTTCTGCTCCGGATCCAGGACCTCCAGCAGGGCGGAGGATGGATCACCTCGGAAATCCTGTCCTATTTTGTCCACCTCATCCAGCATGAAGATGGGATTGCCGGAGCCGGACCGTCTGATCCCCTGGATTATTCTTCCGGGAAGAGCGCCGATGTACGTTCGTCTGTGTCCCCGGATCTCTGCCTCGTCGTGCATCCCGCCCAAGGATATGCGGTTAAATTTCCTCCCCATCGCTCTGGCTATGGAGATGCCCAGAGACGTTTTCCCCACTCCCGGTGGACCAACGAAACATAGGATGGGACCCTTCATGTCCTGTTTCAGCTTTCTGACCGCTAAATATTCCAATATCCTTTCCTTTACCTTCTCCAGATCATAATGATCTTCATCCAAAATCTTTTTTGCTTTTTTGATGTCCAGAATATCGTCGGTGGTTTTGCTCCAGGGTAAGCTCACCAGCCAGTCCAGATAGGTACGGGAGACGGTGTACTCCGCTGCTGCGGGGTTCATCTTGGATAGCCGATCCAGCTCCTTTTGAGCTGCATCCAATGCCTCCGCAGGCATCTTTGCCTCTTTTATTTTCTTCTTGAACTCGTCTAATTCCGCCGTCCTCTCGTCTGCTTCACCCAGTTCCTTCTGGATGGCTTTAAGCTGTTCCCGCAGGATATATTCCTTCTGGGTTTTTCCCAATTCGCTGGCAGTCTGCGACTGGATCCGCCGGGAAAGCTCCAAAACCTCTACCTCCCGGTTAATGTGGGACAGGGCTTTTCGCAGCCTCTCCTTGGTATCAAAGGTTTCCAAAAGCTCCTGCTTTTGAGCCACACTGATGTTAAGATTAGAGGCGATCAGATCCGCCAGGCGGTTGGGATCGTCGGTATTGATGGCGGTTATCTGCAGTTCCTCGGAGAGGTACGGAGCCAGCTCCACCACCTTCTTGAGAAGATCCAGAACGTTCCGGACCAAAGCCTCCACCTCCACGCTCTTCTCTTTAGTCTCCTCGATCATCTCGATCTGTGCCACCAGGTAAGGCTCGGTCTGACTGAAGCTTTTTATCTTCACCCGGGACAAACCCTGCACCAAAAACCTCACGCTCCCGTCGGGGAACCTAAGCATCTTCAAAATGGATGCGGCAGTTCCCACCTGGTAGATGTCCTCAGCCTTGGCCTGCTCGACGGAGGCATTCTTCTGCGCAAAAAGTCCTATGATCTTTCCGCTCATCAAGGTCTCGTCTATCAAGCGGGCATGCTTTTGATCGGTGACGATCAGCGGCACGATCAGATATGGAAAAACGACCGTCCCCTTGATAGGGATGATGGAGATCTCCTCTCCGATCTTCTTGGTATCCTCGACTATTTTCTCGTTTTCTTTCAGCAAGATTGTTCTCCTTAAATGGTTGGCTTTAAGAACAGCAATTGATTCTGGGAACACAAGCCCTTAGTCGACTATAAATTCTCACTCCACCTCGATCTTGATCTCCTTTGATTTGTCGACCTTTCCCTGTTTTCTGGAAAGGTTTATTTCCAAAAATCCATCTTTATATACTGCCTTGACGTTCTATCCATCCAACGGCTCGGGCAGCCGGATGTTCCGCTCAAAAGGTCCGTAGTTTATCTCCATGTTTTGATATGCGGTTCGGTGCACAGAGGAGTGCTCTTTCCTTTCTCCCCGAATGATCAAAACGTCGGTAGACATAGTAATGTTCAAGTCCTGCTGCCTCATTCCCGCGATCTCCATCCGGATGGCGATCCCTTCATCGGTTTTATAAACGTCCGTGGGGGGTCTCCATACTCGCCGGGAAGTTAAAACCGGAGAATGTTTGAGTCTGTAAAAATGATCGAACAGAAGGTCCATCTCCTCCTGAATTCTCCGTACGTCCTTCCATATGTCTTTCTTGATATCATCCATCCTGCACCTCACGACTTTCCGGTTGATTTAAGAGACTGATCACCTCTGCTTTCCCGTCTCCAGCTCAATTTGGATGCTGTCTATGGCACCTGTAATCTCCGGAGCATCTTCGGGATTCGATCTTAAGTAGATCTCCATAAGTCTTTCGGCTTCCTGTTTCTTCCCCAGGTGTGCATAGGTGATGGCCAGCATACGGTATGCTTTTAAATAGTTCGCATCCAGCCTAAGCACCATTTCGAAGCATACCGCCGCTTCCTGATACCTCTCCTCTTTTCCCAAAATGTTGCCCAGGGCGTAATAATAATCTGCCTTCCTTGGTCCCAGATTGATGGCTTCCCTCATTTCTATGGCTGCTTCCTCATACTTTCCCTGCTCCGCCAGACAATGTCCCAGGCTGCTGTGAAAAAGCTCAAGCGAAATGCGATCCGGCGCCACTCCAATAGCCTGCCTGAAAGCCTCTTCCGCCAAATCGAACCTTTTCAATCTAAGATACGCATTTCCCAGTGCTCCAAAATAACGCGGGTTAGGATTTATGGCAATAGCTTTTTTCCAGTAGGTTGCGGTTTTTTCGTTCTCTCCCCTGTCTCGAAAATAGCAGGCCAAAGTTTCGTATCCATAAGCAGCTCGTGGATTATCTAAAATCAAAAGGTCCTCAAATCTCGCTACAGCCTTCACCCAAGATGCATTGACCCATATCCAGGGAAGGGTGAATATAAGCGAGGTGATGAAAATGACCAGTGTAATTCTGCTCGGCTTTATGGTTTTCCACATTTCAACGTTGGTAACAAGAAGAAACAACAGCAGGAAAGTGATCCCCAGACCGGTGAAAGCAAAAAGATCCCAGTCCCGGGCATAACCCAGCTTGGGATCAACCAGCCAGGCGAATAGGAACGATCCGATTATGGTCCAGATAAGGAACCTTACC
This sequence comes from Candidatus Zixiibacteriota bacterium, assembly GCA_043810415.1. Taxonomy (GTDB): domain Bacteria; phylum Zixibacteria; class MSB-5A5; order MSB-5A5; family SM1-73; genus CAIVRH01. Next base: position 3,140 of record JBDROD010000401.1, read on the forward strand.
ACTATATCTTTTAAGTCCATGGATTTTCTGCCAAAAAGCCAGAGGATGACCCCCAGAATTATCCCCACGGGGAAAATCAACACCTGTTGGTTAAAAAAATCCAGAAGATGAGTCAGTGAGAAAAAAGAATAGAAGCTTTCCCCATCTCCGAAGGGATAAATCAGGAAGGATTTGACCGGCGCCTGGGGAAAGTTAATCTTCAGGAAATATATTCCCAGCCCGATTATCAAGACCGTCAGGACCAAAGCCAGGAGTTGATCGATTTTTAACTTGGCGGATTTAACCTTGGCTCCCTTTGGAGATGGAGCAAAAGTCAAATAGACCAGGGACGGCAATAAAAACAAAGCCGCCAGATGAAATCCGGATGCCAGAACAAAAAAAAGGCACGGCCAGGCGAATTGACCCTGCTGCTTTAGGAATCTCATCCCGAAGAAAAGATAGGCCACGATTAATATGTACATAAAAGAGTAGCTTTCGATATAACCGAAAAACAACTGGCTGGCACTCCCGATGGTCAGAAGTAGAAAGATGAGCAGCTTTTCCCTTTTGCTTTTCCCCAAAAGGTCACAGATTAAAAAAACCAGGAAAACGTATACGACCCCGGCTGCATAACTTAAAATCCTGTACGTGGTGAAGCCGTCTAAGCCCAGAAATCTTGAGACCGATACGTGAAGATAGAAATCAAGAGATTCGGTGATGTTGAATAATATGCCCGGCTGGATCTCCGAAGCACGCCAGTATCCGTCACCCAATAAGGGGGTCCGAGTTCGGAAAAGCCAAAAAGGGATTATACTGGCCAAGCTGGCTACAGTGTATATTAGATATCTGTTGATTTTTCGGATTCCGTTTGTCAGCAATGTGAAAATTGACTCCAGAATCTTAATGATAATGCCGTTTAGACCTGGAATCAAAATAATCAGCAGCCCCGCCACCGATAAAGCAATCCGAAACCTCAGCGGAAAATAATATAGCTGGTTTATGCCCCAAAGCCGGGAATACGGAAAGAAGGAGGCGAGCAGATGGAGCAGGATTAAGATAGCGCAGCCAAGAATAATTCCCCTTTCCACTTTGATCTCGGCAACACCCGACTGGGGGGAGTGCTGCCCCTCTCGACTTGTCTTATCCACTTTAGCTTATCCTTCTTTCTTGTTGCTTCATAATCTTCTTCCTCATTCCTATACATTTGCATTATGCAATTTGCATTCTGCAATCTGTAATCATTTCTTAAAATTAAGATTCCCCTTCCCTCTTTTCCTCCTTTATAACCAAGTCGACTTCATTTCCTTAGTTCTTGAGTCAGCTTCCGTGCTATATCCATCAGAACCTCCCGCACTTCCGCTTCATCCTCAGCTTGGGGAGAACGCTCAAGATAAAGCTTTAGATTTTTCTCCGCCAAAGCATACTCCCCCAGATTATAGTAGGAGTAACCTAAGTTGCGGTATAGGGGAAAGTATCCCGGATTGGACGAAAGTCCCTCCTCGAATACCTGTATGGCTTCAGGGTACCGTTTCAGGTTGGTCAGAAGGACACCCAGATTGTCGTAGTATTGGGTGAGGTTTGGTCTGGCTTTAATGGCTTTGCGGTACTCGGATATGGCTTCCTCGTTTCTTCCCATCCGGACATAAACTTCCGCCAAGCCGAAATGGGTAAAATCGAATGTGGAATCTACCTTAAGCGACCGCTCTAGTTCCCTTAACGCCAAATCATACTGCTGATTATTGAAGTAGACCGTGGCCAAGTTGTCGATATAGCGGGCGCTTCCGGTGATGGCTATGGCTTTCTCCCATTGGACGATCTCTTTTTGCCATTCCTTTTTTTGGTCATAATAAATAGCAAGGTTCTCGCGCCCCGACGGGCTCCTCTTATTGTCCAGATCCAAAAGGTATTCGATTCTCTCCACCGACTTTTTTTCCGAAGCGTTGACGTATATCCAGGGTACGGTGGATATCAAAGAGGTAAATAGCAAAGCCAGGGTGACGTACCTCAGATCCTTCAGTTTTGCCTCCCTCCAGCTCTTAAAGAATACGTAGATTCCCAAAATCGTGTAACCCAGACCGGTGAAAGCAAACAAATCCCAATCCCGCGGGTAACCCAATTTGGGATCCATGAAAAAAGCATAAGCTAAACTGCACAGGCTTAAAATCAGAAGAAACCGGAATATGCGGTCTTTGAAATTGATCTTTCTCCAGAAATTCAGGATGGATGTCAGCCCTATCAAGAGGCCGACCGGTGTGATCAAAAGTTGTTGATTCACCAGATCTAAAAGATGGGAGGAAGAGAAGATGGAATAATAGTTTTGATATTTCCCTAAAGGAAATATCAAATAATAACCAAATCCCTTCCTCTCCGGATTATAGTATTGCAACAGGATCGTTCCCCCGGCGACAACCAGGATGGTCGCAATTGTCAAAATTATCCAGCCCCTTCTTTTGGTTTTCTTGGCAGCATCGGTATGTTTGCCTCTTTCTTGATAAATCAAATACAAAAGTGAAGGAAGAAGCATCAGAGCAAGAAGATGAAGGCTTATGGCTAGGAAGAAAGCCAGTACCGGAAGCATAATTGTGCTTTGATTTTCAAGATAGTATAAGGAAAAAAAGATGAAGAGAGCAATGGCAACATAAACTAATGTATAGCTCTCCACATAGCCGAAGAAGAGCTGGTTTGCCCCCAGGGTAAGGATGACCGAAAGAATAAACCCTCTTTCCTTATAATCCTTGCCGAGAAGATCCGCCAACAGTTGACACAGAAACAGAAAAAAGATGCCAAAGAGAACGCTCAAAACAGCATAGGTCAGAAAGGCATCCCAGCCCAGGAGATTGGATATCTTGGTGTGCAGGAAAAAATCCAGGGGCTCGGTAAAATTGGAGAAGGTTCCCCCCAAATTGATCTCTCTGGCTCTCAAGAAGCTATCCCCCAAAAGATAGGTCTTCACTCTGAAAATCCAGAAGACCACCCCTCCTGCCAAACTGAATAAAATATATTTAAGATATCTCCGTTTACTTTTGATTTTGGTTTTCCTGGAGAAAGAAAGGCTATTCCAAAAGCCACCCAGGGCTTTGTTAACCTGTGGAATTAAAACGAGGATTCCGGTGGTTACCAAAATCCATTTCCAGATAGGTGGAAGAAAATAAAGCAGGTTTAGTCCCCAGAGTCTCTCTTTGGGGAAATACGAAGCAACAAGATGAATTAGTATTAAAAAAAAGCAGCCTATGCCGGTTATCTTTTCGACTTTGCTCATACGTTGAATCGGAAAAAGATCACGTCCCCGTCCTGCACGATGTAATCCTTCCCTTCCAATTTCAACTCCCCTTTCTCTTTGGCTTTATGAATGGAGCCCAGCTCTAAAAGCTTATCGACGGTTATCACTTCCGCCTTGATGAAACCCCGCTCCATGTCGGTATGAACCGTTCCCGCTGCTTTTAGGGCTTTGGTCCCGGAGGGAATGGACCATGCTCTGACTTCATTCTCATTGGCAGTGAAGAATGAAATTAGATTCAGGAGCTTAAAGGAGATGTCGATCACCCGTTCTGTTGCCAGTTTGTCCACCCCCAGATCCTCCATGAAGGCTTTTCTGTCTTTTTCGTCAAGCTGCGAAAGCTCCATCTCCAGTTTACCGCACATGGAGCAAACAGCTATGTTTTTATGCTGGGTGAACTCGGAGAAATCGGACTCTATCTTCTCCCGCTGGCCATACTGGTTCTCGTCCAGGTTGAGTATGAGAAGCAGCGGTTTTAAGGACAGGAAGGCAAACCCGCGGATCAATTTCTCCTCCTCCGGGGAGAGGGAAACTTCCCTCAGGGGGATCCCTTCGTCCAGTGACTCTTTGAATCGGTGAAGAATCGCCAGCTCCCTCTTCTCCTCCTCCACCTTGGAGCTGGTCACCGACTTCTCCAAACGCTTTAGTCTTTTCTCTATGATGTCCAAATCGATCAAGATCAGATCTAAATCCAGGCTTTTTATGTCTCTTTTGGGATCGATCGACCCGGAGATATGGCTGACATTTTCGTCAGCAAAAACCCGCACCACATGCGCCAACTCATCCACTTCTCTTAAGGAATGATAAAATTCGCCTTCCGAGCCTTTTTCTTTCGTCTCCTTCACCAAACCGGCAACGTCGATGTATTCCACTTCTGTGGGGGTGGTCTTCTTCGGCTGGTACAAGGAGGCGACCTTATATACTCTTTCATCCGGAACTTTAACCATACCCCGATTGGCCTCTTTAATCCCCAGGGTGAATTCACCCACCCTGGCATGGGCACTGGTTAAGGCATTAAATATCGTGGTCTTTCCCACAAACGGAAGACCGACAATCCCGATTTTCATAGCTTGAACTTCCTTATGTTAGCTATTCATGCTATACTAAGTATATCGTCCTACCGGATCAAAAGATCTAAAGTGAACCAGAAGTAAAATCGCCAAACAAAAATCCCCGGCTTT
>JBDROD010000402.1:0-8145 GCA_043810415.1 Candidatus Zixiibacteriota bacterium
ATCTTTTATCAGTTGGGAGAAAAAAGGTATTTGCTCGCTTCCCTTTATACAGCTGTTGTTTACGTTTCACTCACCAGTTCTTTGCTCGAAACTCTCTTCCGGGTTAACAGTTCTCCGATATTACTCAAAATCTGCTGCATGTTGAAAGGTTTGTTAATTACCAGATCCACATTCTCTTTCTTCGGTGCATACTGGTCTGTTTTTACTCCCCACCCGGTGGAAAGAATCACCGGAGTGTGGGGATTCAAATCCTTAATCTTGTCCGCCACTTCCCAGCCCGACATACCCGGCATCCCCAGGTCGGTTATCACCAAGTCAATTTTTCGTGTTTTGAAGAGCTGGATCCCTTCCTCTCCGTTCTCCGCCTGAGTTACGGTATGGCCAGCCGAGGAGAGAATCTCCTCCAGAACTTCGCGTATATTTTTCTCGTCCTCTATCACCAGGATATGGGCATCTCCCCCATCGGGGACCAGGGTCGATTCTTTATCCTCCACCCTATCGCACCGGGGTAATCTCATGGTAAAAGTACTCCCCTGACCGGGTGTGCTTTCCACGGTGATTTCCCCCTGGTGGTTGGTGATTATACCATAGGCTAGACTCAATCCCAAACCGGTTCCCTTCTCTCCTTTGGTGGTATAGAAAGGAACGAAAATCTTGCTTTTAACCTCTTCGGTCATTCCCATTCCGGTGTCCTTTACCGTTAGATAGATATGCTCTTTATCCTCGTTGGTTATGAGGGTCAAAGTCCCCCCCCGGGGCATGGCATCTCCGGCATTGAGAAGAATATTGGTTAAAACTTCCCGGAGCTCAGTGGCATCCCCCCTTACCATGCCGGTAGAGTTCAGTTCCTTCTTGATCTCCATTTGAATACCGGAAAGAAATGCTTCATCTTTCCAATATGCCCTGGTCATCTCCAGAGAGTCTTCTATTAAGGTATTTAGATCCACCGGAGAATAAGCCTTATCCGAGTTCTCTTTTACGAACTCCCGAATTCGGGAAAGGATTTTGGCTCCGTCCATGACCGATTTTTCGATCACCTGCAGACTCATCTCGGTTTCGCTGGAAACACTTTTCTCCCCTTTTTTCAATTTCAACAAAAGGAGCTGAACCCGGCCCAAAATGGAGGCTAAGATATTATTGAAATCATGTACCACTCCGCTGGCCATCTCACCCAGTGCCCGGAATCTTTCTATCTGGATCATATGGCTCTGGGTACTCTTCAGATTCTGGTAAGCTTCTTCCAGATCAGAAAATAGTTTGGCGTTCTGCAATGCCACGGAGAGATGATCCGCTATGGAATTCAGCAGTTGAATCTGATCCTCCCCGAAACCCCTATCTTTAATGCTTTCCAAACTTAACACCGCAGTGACATTCTCGTTATCCCGGACGGGGATCAATACATATGATCTTACCCCTTCCGAATAGAGTAACCGGTCCTCGGGATTGGATTCGTAGTTTATAGCCAGCTTCTCCCGATGAAAAGGTTTCCGGGTACATGTTACCTGATACATGTTGGTTTCATCCGCCGGGATGCTCTTTGTTACCCGGGAAGCAAGATTTTCTTTGGGGCAAAAGCTCATCTCCATCTGGAAAAAACGCGGGTGAGGATGCCAGAAGCACAGGCTGATCCGATCATAGTCCACTATCTTGTTCAATTCGGTAGAAACGATATGGAAAACTCCCTTCAAATCCAGAGTGGAACTTATCGCCCGGTTGATCTGATCTACCAGCTCCAATCGCCAGGCTTTTCTTCGGGTGTCGTTATACAGTTGAGTGTTCTTTATGGCCGACGCCAACAGGTCGGCGATGGTCTCCAGAACCGCCACATCCTGTTGATTAAACATATTTTTGCTGAAACTCTCCACATCCAGTACTCCCACTACCGTTCCTCCGCTTTTTATCGGAACGCATAGTTCCGATAACGTATCTGCGATGGCTGGAATGTAGGAAGGTTCCTTGGTGACGTCGTTGCACAAAATGGTCTTTCCCCCCTCTGCTGCTTTTCCCACCATCCCTATCCCTTTTTTCTGACGATAACCCGGTTGGACTATGTTTCCGGATTTGCCGCAATAACTCTTCAATATCAAGTCTCCTCCGGCTCCATCCGCTAAAAACAGGGAAATATTGCCATATTTCAAGCTCAACTGGATGACCTCTATGGTGCCCTCCAAAAGCTTATCCAGATTCAGGGTGGAGACCACCTTCCGCCCCACATCGTTGATCAAAGCCAGTTTCAGATTGCTTTTCCTCTCCTCCGAGAAGAGGCGGGAATTTTCCAAAACCACTGCGATCTGAGAAGCCAGCTGGGAAAGTATCCGGATGTCCTTATCCCCAAAAGCGAAAAGCTTTTCACTCTCAGCGTCCAGCACCCCGATGATCTCGCCTTTCAGCTTCAAAGGTACGGCTATCTCCGATCTGCATCCCTCTTTCCCCGCCACGTATCTTGTCTCCCGGGAAACGTCTCCCACCACCAAAGGCTCTCCGGTCTTGGCCACCCATCCGGTGATACCCTCTTGACCTATCTTTATCCTTAGGTCCTGGATATAATCGTCCGAAAAGCCGTGCGCCGCTTTGATGTATAATTCCTGGCTTCTTTTATCCACCAGAAGTATGGCGCAGTTTAAGTACCCAAAGGATTCGACCACGACCTTCAATATCTGTTCCAATAGTTCGTCTAAATCCAAAATGGATGAAAGCCTCTGCCCCACCTCATATAAAGAAGAGACCTCTTCTGCCTTTTGTTTTACATCCTCGTATAACAGGGAATTCTCAACGGCAAAAGCTGCCTGGGAGGCAATGGATTTGCATAGATTCAAATTCTCATAGTTAAGTTTTCCGGTGTCTCTCACTCCCGCTCCCACCACCCCCAGGGTGCGATTACCTATGGTAAAAGGAATCAGTATCGCCTCACCTTTTTTCCGTAAAGGCAAAAGCTGCTTCTCCAAAGAGTTCAGCTGGACCTCCTGGTCTATCTTAACCAGCCTTCCGGTTTGAATTGCCTGGCCATGAAAAGGCAGATCCTCCAGGGGTAATGTGTTGCCTGGTTCCATCCCCTTCAAGGTGGCGGATATATGTTCGTCATTTTGATCGAGCTTGGAGCTTTTACCGTCAGCGTCCTCTCTTGAGGACATTTCCCCGGAGTTGAAGATCGATGTTTCTAAAACCAGGTTTTCCTTTTTCTGATCCAAAAGGACCAGCCAGCCAAAATCGGCAGATAGGTTTTTCGTCACCTGCTGAGCCAGGACATATGAAATCTGATTGAGTTTCAAGCTGGCAGAGAAAGTACTCAGAGTCTCATTCAGTATGGTCAGATCATGCGCTTTTTTGGTCCATCCGGAAAGCAGATTAATGTTTTCTATGGTCATCCCTATTTGTAGTCCGATGGCTTCCAAAAATTCATTCTCCTCCAGGCTGGGTTGGCGGGACGTCGAACTGGTCAAAACCATTAAACCGAGCGTCTTTCCTTTGGCTAAGAGCGGAATTAAGGTCAGCATTTTAATCCCCTTACCGCCTAAATCGTTAATCTGCTGTGTATCCAGACCGGATATCTCCGACTTAAGTCCGGTCTCCTCCAGGTTCGATACCAGGATGATCTGCTTCCGCTTCTCCGCTTCTCTGAATAACTCCTCAAAAACGGGAATCGGGGTGAAATCTTTAACCGATTCAAACTGGGCGAATTTCCATACACTCTCCAGCAGTGCTCCCTTACCTGCTCTTAATGACAGATGCTGATCTGCTTCCTCCCTCAGGAATATGATCCCTCCATCATAAGAAGTCGCCTCCAAGATGATTCCTAAAACGTCGCTTAAGATCTGACCCACATCCGTTGTCTGGTTCACTGCCGTGGTGATGGCATTTAGGGCGATTAATCTGCTTTTCACCTGTTTTATCTCTTCCGATTTGTCTTTTGGATCCTTTCCGATTTTTTCCAGACTCTCACCCGCAACACCTTTTTCCTCTGTTGGTTTGTTGGTAAATTCAGTCATGGAAAACGTTCTTCGCGCCTTACGGATTAACTGACGAAACGATAAAAGTATCTTCCGGTTTAGCCAGATGCTCAATCCCCATCCGGCGGAGACAAGGACCAAAAGCAGGAGCATTTCAGTATGTCCAAATCGATGTGGAGCTATCATACCACTATAAATCCAGCATAGAAAAAGGAGGGTGGCTGCGATAAATAGGATAGACCCCAACGGTCTTCTATGGGAAAGTAATCTTTTCGATAAGGACGGCAAAAGTCGCATGATTTTTCTACCCGGGTTCCGTTATTCCCTTTTGATTGCACGTTCTGTTTTTATGAGGAGACTGGCTCCTCATGAACTGGAATTCTCCTGTTTTCCCCTTTACTGACATAAGGGGAATACGAAAACTCTTCCAAGCAGCTATGTATCCGGTCCACTCCATTCTCAATGGTTTTCAGATATTTGAGATTGCCCGCGTTTAAATTTGACAGGGAGAATCTCAAAAGTTCAGCCGAGCCCCGGATGGCGGTCAAAGAATTGTTGATCTTATAGCTAAGATCAAAAAAGGGACTCTGATCGACTACTTGAGCAGGTATTATCCGCTCCGGGAATTCATTTTTTTTCAGCTCTTCCTTAAGGCGAGCATTGCTCCGAGAAAGCAGTCCTTTTTTCAGGGCTATGCAAGCTTGATTAGCCCGGTGTTTCATATGACTGATCTCCGCTGGGATCAACGGCTCTCTGGTCCAACTGCGTATTTCTCCTATGGAGATGACCCCCACCGCCACATCCTGCAAAAGCAGCGGGATCAAAACGCCGGATTTGATTCTTTTGTCCATGATCAGACCAGCTTCATCCTTCGACATATAACTTTCCGGATCCTCCTGATTTATCAGCATGGGCTTCTTGGCTGCCAAAGCCAACCGATGCCAGGGAAGCTCCTGCAAAGGGAATCGATCGTCTTTCCTCAAATCTATCCCCTCGGATCTGATTTGATGGGTGGCACAACAGATCAGTTGGTCTTTCTTTTGGTTTAACAGGGTCAGTCGAACAAAACTCTTTGGCAGTTCCGAAGCCAGGCTTGCGGTTACATCTTTTATCAGTGAGTAAACGTTCTCTTCACCTACCAGTCTTTTTTCAAAATCACCCAGGGAATGATCCAGAAACTCTCTCCGATCCAATCTTTCTTTTTGAGCCTGCTCAAACGCCAGATAAGAAAGCATAAGGATTAGTGGTCTTAACCACTTTTCATCGCCGGTGGAATAAAAATCGGGTTCCTGATGTCCCAGACTTAAAGCCCCATATATCGACTCACCATGGACCAGAGGAAAAACCATCTGAGATTTAATCCCGCAGGTTTTATAAAGAGGGATATCCGTTTTGTCATCATCCACACTAATGGTATGACCCACCCAGGCTTTTTTTGAACTCATCACCTTTCCGATTACACTATCTTTTATTGGACCACCCTTTCGTCGTTCCACCAGCACACCACCGGATTTGCCAATGGTTATCACCTCCGGATCCTTCGCTGTTCCCGTATTCAAAAACAGCGATATCTGATCAAAGTCTATTATCCTTTTTATTTCTGCAACCATCCGGGGAAATACTTCCTGCAGCGTGGTCCCTTCCTGGGCCGCATCCGAAATATTCCCCAAGGAAGACAGGTAACTCCTTCTTTTTTTGTTCCGGTGGGAGGCTAGGTTTTGTTGTATGGAAAGTCCCAAAGTTTCACCCAAACTGGTTAAAAATTGTGTCTCCTGATAGGAAAAACGGTCGGGTTTCGAATCATACAGTCCCAACAGACCCAATATCTTTCCGGAAAATTTGATGGGGACACAGGCGAAGGAGTTAATGTGATCCTCATCTGAAAAAAGGGTCCCATATTCGGGCAATGTACTTATCTCCAAAGTGCTGGTGACTTGTCTGGACTGGCTGGATTCTCTGTACCAGCTATTGTTGGTATAAAGATCGAAAACCGTATAAAGTTTTTCGGGAGGTATCCCTTCATGCGCAACTATCTTCATTTCGGGAGAATCGAAAGTGGGCTTGAAGATCACTCCCATTTTGTAACCCATGAGGTTCAAAATATCCGCCAAAGCTCTCTTTAGTATCTGGTCCATCTCTTGATGGTGATTGATTGTGGAAAGGATGGAATGCAGGCAGGTAAGCTGTCTTAACCGTCGGGTGGAATTCCTTTTCGCTTCCGCTGCGACGCCATACCATTTGAGGAAACCAATCAACATAATACTTCCCCCCACCACATAACTGAATATCTCCACCGCGTTAAAAATCTGCAGCCAAGCCGGCGAAGAAACTTGAGCCTGATTCCAGGTGAATATCCGGTTTAAGTTACCTCCCCAGATCAGTAACCCTCCTCCCCATAATACCAATTTCCAGCTATGCAGATGATAATCGGAATATTTCTTCCCTTGTCTTAGAATGAGAACCACCAGGAAAAGAAAAATAAAAACCAAAAACGATGCCCATATCAGGTTACCCATGCTCCTACCTCCTTCCCGAGATATGAAAATACCTCCGGACAAACATGTTTTAACACCGGCAGTTTCCAGCTTCGGTTAAGCGTAAGCTGATCTTCCTCCCGGAGAATAATCAGAAGCAATTCTTTAAGGGGAATGATTTCCAAAAAGTATCCTTCCTTACCCATGATTCTTTTGCTCGCCGGGCTTTTACACAGTACATTTGTATTATCGACAGAAAGCTTGACTGTTTTAGTAAGGAAAGACTCGGAATTGAAGCAAACCGTATCTTAGACTGGCGGTAAGATTTGGCGTTAACTACCGAAAAATATCCAGGCATATCGGAACGGAAAAGCGGGGATTAATATATGTCGAATCTTTTCATCCTTTCCCGGAGGGTGTTGCGGGATATGCCCAGGATTTGCGACGCCTTTACCTGATTATGATTCACCGCTTTCAACACCGCAGAGATCATCGTCTTTTCCAAATCGGAGAGAAGGCGATCGTAGATTTGCCCCCCACAGTCACGAATTATTTGATCGAATATAGGACTCAGCATCTGGGTGAACAACTGGTGATATTCTTGAGAATCAGAGGGGGCAGAAAGCAGGGATTTCTCTTTTTCTTTACCCGCTTCCTCGGATTTTTTATCTGGGCTGGAAAGCCGGACTGATCCCAAAAGCACTTTCTTCTCCTGTTTTGAGGGTTTAGTGGATAAAGCTTCCCTTAACATGAATGCGAGCTTCTCCATCTGCACTGGCGGGGTTAACCAGCCATATATCTGCCCATCTGACTCCAGCTCTTTAACCTGATGCGATCTGTGATCGGAGAGAACTATCAGAGGAAGAACCGAGTTCAGTCCCTTGATCTTTTTAATCAGCTCCAGAGTCGACAGGTCCAGGGGATTCAAATCAAATATCACCAGATCAGGCTTGGCGTTCAAAAGCGAAGTCAAAACGCTTTTCCCCTGGGGACATGCCAAAAGCTTGAATTCCCCGTTATCGAGATATTCATCCAGATCCTGAGAAACCTTAGGATCCGAGCCCACCACCAATATCTGCTTCATCGTTATTAAGATTTAACGTTAAAGATGAAAAGCTGTTCTTGCTAAAAATAGTATCGGTAAAATATAATCTATCTAAAGTCTAAAGGTCATCGAAAACAAAATATTTCTATGAATTTCATTTTAGTAATAGCATTTTCTTTGTATTGGATAACTGTCCTGCTTCCAACCGGTAAAAGTAAATCCCACTGGCAATGGTGTTGCCTTTATCGTCCTTCCCGTCCCAATCGAGGGATTTCTCTCCCGGTGTTTGATTTTCGTCTGCCAACGTCCTCACTCGCCTACCTAACAGGTCGTAAATCGTCAAATTAACCCGGCCCGGCGTCGATACGCTGTAGGTGATGTTGGTCTGCAGATTGAAAGGATTGGGGTGATTTTGATTCAGCAGGAAAACAAAAGGTCCGGAAAGCGAGGAGTCTTCATCGGTAACACCCGACACCAAGACGGTAAAGCTTGCCTGGTTGGAGTCGCACAATCCCGCCGGATCGCAAGCTTTGAACCAAATGGTCTCGAGACCATCCCAGTCTGGATCAGGAGCGGTTATGGTAGCCACTCGATCTGTTATGTCAACCGACAACTCCACCTCACCCCAATGAGTCCAGGTTATGACCGAATCCGGGTCATCCGGGTCTTGCACATAGTC
>JBDROD010000403.1:0-6291 GCA_043810415.1 Candidatus Zixiibacteriota bacterium
CCTGCCCAGAATATGAGCGGATACGAACTCCCCCTCAGCACTAAAAAAATTCTTAGCGGGGAAGATCAATTTATTACCCAGATAATGCCCTTAAAATATCTTGATGCCAAGGTCGTGCTTCCATTGATAAAACCCCTGTTATCAAGACAGGGTACCATTTTTGCTCCCCCCTCTTCCGATCTCCTGATTGTCACAGACACCAAGAACAATATAAGGAAGGTCGACAAGATTTTGGATGAAATAGACATTGATATTTCCGATGAGATCATTGAAAGGCTGGATCTGAAGCATTCTGCTGCGAATGTCATTTCCCCGAAATTAGCAGAGGTACTGGAAGGAAAATACGGCAAGGCCAGAAAGGGGACTCGAGAGGTATTTTTCAAGATCGTGCCCCTTGAAAGGATTAACGCCATCATAGCAGTGGCATCCTCGGATATCATGATGGAGATTCGAAGTCTCATCTCCAAGATAGATCATCCTACCCCTGAGGGTAAAAGTTTGCTGAATGTCTATTACCTGGAAAACGCCAATGCGGAGGAGATGGTCAAGATCCTGGTTCAAACCCAAAAGGCCATGGTGACCGCAGCCGAAAGGGAGGTTCCAGCCGGGACCCCGGCAGCACCGCAAAGGACCGAAGCCGGCGGCATGGTTGTTGGAGGAAAGCTCAAGGTGGCGGGAGAGGAGATCAGCATCATGGCGGATAAAAGTACCAATAGCCTGATCATCTATGCCAAACCAGATAGCTATAATGCTATAAAGGAAATGATTAAACAACTGGATATCCCGCGAAAGCAGGTCTTTATACAGGCCCTTATCATGGAGGTTTCCCCCGATGAAGACTTTCAATTTGGGACTGAATGGTCCGGATTTAAGGATGTGGGTAGTCTTAGTAGCAATAAGAAAGCGGGTGTGATTGCCGGAAACAGACAAGAAGGTGGGGCGTTGGGTAGCCTTGCTGTAGGTGAAGGTGGCACCATCAATCTCGGCAGCGGTTTCTCCCTTGGTATGCTTGGTGAGAGTGTTACTGTAGGTACATTCACATTCCCTTCCCTTGAAATAATGATAAAGGCGATTGAAACACTCAGAACCACCAACATACTTTCTAGACCACAGCTCATGACGCTCAATAACGAGAAGGCGTCCATCAATATCTCCACTAATCGCCCCTTTCAGACCACCTCAACCATCCTTGAAGGTGGAGGGACATCCCAGAACATAGAGTACAGGGATGTGGGAATTAAATTACAAATAACACCCCACATCAATAAAACTGGAAAAATCAGACTTGAGATCAGTCAGGAGGTCAGCAAATTAAGTGGGACCGTCGCTGAAAACCAGCCGATCACCCTCAAACGGACCATTGATACCGTGGTTGAAGTCAACAACGGCAGCACAATCGTCATAGGAGGCTTGATTGAGGAGCAGCGGGATTTTACAAGGAATACGGTTCCGTGTCTCGGGGGTCTCCCTTTATTTGGCTGGGCCTTCAAAAGCATCGGTGTAGCAGATACAAAAACAAATCTGTTGGTCTTCATAAGCCCGAAGGTGTTTGAAAGCCCCGAAGAGGCCGATGCCTTGAGTAAAGAGAAAAAGGATTATATGGATAATGAAAGGGCCCGCAATAAAGATGACGTGAAAAAAGAAGAGCCATTCTTTATGAAATATGCACCAAAGTCAAAGGAGAAACAGGAAGAGAAACCTGGAAAATAGGAATGATGACTGAACTATTAGAAATCCTTCATCACCAGTTGGGTGTGGGTGATGAAAAGATTGGGAAGATAAAAGACCTAAAAATCTCGGGCAATGGATCGCTTGCGAGCCAAATAATGGCTGAGGGGATCCTGGATGAGATGACTCTCCTTCGGGCCTTTTCAATGATGCTTGACCTTGAGATCGTTGATAAGATTCCCTCCGCCTCGATCGATACGGAATTGACCTCAGCTTTCACTGTCTCTTACCTAAAACAGAAAAAGGCCATTCCCCTTAAAGACGGGGAAAAAGGTCTTTTCATAGCCATAAACGACCCCTTTGATTATGAGACCATCGACCAGATCACCCAGACCCTTGGGATGGACTTTATGGAGACGATTCTTTCTCCTGCAGGTGAGATCACAAAGGCCATTAATAAGGCATTCGAGGAGGGGCCGCACACGGCTGAGCAGGTATTGAAAGACATAGATGAAGAAGATAGTGATAAGATCTTTGCCGAAATCGAGGGAACAACGGATCTTTTAGAGGATACCTCCGAGGCACCGGTTATAAAATTTGTGAACCTGATGTTCTCAAAGTCGGTAAAAAGCCGTGCCAGTGACATACATATCGAACCTTACCAGCACGACCTTAAGATAAGATTCAGGATAGACGGCCTGTTATACGAGATGTTCAGCCCCCCTAAGAGATTGCACCCTTCCATAGCATCAAGAATAAAGGTCATGGCAGGCTTGAATATAGCTGAGAAGCGGGTACCTCAGGACGGTCGCATTGAGATCAGGGTGGGGGATAAGAATATCGACATAAGGGTCTCCACCCTTCCTACAATATATGGGGAACGGGTGGTGCTCCGTCTATTGGACAAAAGTTCAAAGATGTTTGAGTTGCATGAACTGGGGATACCGGAGGACCGTTTAGCGGACATAAGAAAACTCATAAAGATGTCCCATGGTATTGTGTTGGTCACAGGCCCGACCGGCAGCGGCAAGACAACCACCCTTTACGCGGCCCTTTCTAAAATCAACACGCCTGAAAAGAATATCATCACCATAGAAGACCCCGTCGAATACCAGATCTCCGGGATCGGCCAGGTTCATGTGAACAGAAAGGTGGGTCTCACCTTTGCCAACGGGTTACGTACAATCGTGAGACAGGACCCGGATGTCATACTTGTGGGCGAGATACGAGATCTTGAAACGGCGGAGATAGCCATACAGGCCGCCCTAACCGGTCACCTGGTCTTTTCAACCCTCCACACAAACGATGCAGCCTCAGCAATTACAAGGCTTATCGACATGGGGATTGAACCCTTCCTCATCACCTCTTCGGTTCTGGCCATCATCGCCCAGAGACTGGTGAGAACCGTTTGTCCCTATTGTAAAAGGCCTGCTGAAATGACTGCGGAATATATTAAAGAGCTCAACGTTGATGAAGAGGATTTAAACAAGGCGTGTATCTGTACGGGAGATGGATGCGAGAAGTGCCTGCATACCGGTTATTTCGGAAGAACCGGAATCTATGAGATCATGAAAATCACCGAAGAAATAAAAAAGGTGATCCTCACCACCTCTGATGCCAATACGATCAACCGATCTGCAATAACAGAAGGGATGAAAACACTTCGTCAAGACGGTGCAAATAAGATCCTTATGGGAATAAGCACCACAGAAGAGATACTAAGGGTTACGCAGATCTAAACATAAAATCGCTCATCGATTTTATATGATGAAGTTTTGATCCGCCGGAGGCGGAATTTTTTTATTCTCACTAGAGGTATCGAACAAGTATTGGTGTCCAAACATTCACGCCCTTTAGGGCACCAACCAGCATGAAAATCCCCCTCAGTCCCCCTTTGTTAAAGGGGGAATAGAGGTTCTCCCCTTTGGAGAAGGGGAGTCAGAGGGGATTTACGTACTAAATAGGCATTAATTCATTTAGCTGCGTCCTTTGTTTACCCCGTAGGTCCGGAAGATCGTACTGGGGCGGCTTTGCGGTGAAATCGTTTTTGGACAAGGATGTCAAACAAGGTCAGCATGAAAAAACCGGATAGTGCAAAGATTCTGTTTGCCATAGGACTGAATCTATTTCTTTATGGCTCCTATTTTTACAACCTAATCAGACAGCATTGGACCTTCATGGTCCAGAAACAATCAGCCCTGGAATCCATAAAGGTCATAGCCGTTCCGGGGACCGGCTTTCTTAATAAGATAGACAGTTTCGCTATTTTTAACAGCTCCCTTTTTTACCTTGCCTTGTTGGGAATGATGTTTTTGGTGTTTACGCTCTTTTCACTCCTCATTAACTCACATTGGAAAAGAGGGCTATTCCTTTCAATAGGCTTTTTGGCTGTACTCATATTAGCATTCAACGACAAGATTAACATCTCGCTTCCTTTCGTGATAGCTATCTCTTTCGCCTCTTTTTACCTCATAACCTTGTCATGTAGCATCAAATTCTCCTTGAAAGAGATCTTGATTAGTTTGTCATTAATGGTCCTTATCTCCCTATCTCTCTTTTATGGTTCAAAAAATAACTTTTTTCTAAAGACCAGGGATAGAATTCTTTTTGACACCGGCTTAGGGAACAAGGTTATATTATTCTACTATAATTACTCCCCCCTTGCCGCAGGCCTTGTCTCTTTAGACCGGGGGATTTATGAAGGGTTAATCTATTATGAGGGATTTCAGGATGAAAAGCCCGCTTATATAGGGAAAGGCATCTTTCTAAGCGGGAAAAAAGAGGTGGAACCCTCCTCTGACTTTTCCATAACAAAAGAAGGCGAGAAGTTTTTCATTAAGAATCGGTACGGGAAGAAGATAACCCTTCCATCGACCAATGTAGAGGAGATAGAGAAGGCCATTGAAAGGCTCTTCTCCATGAAAGGCCTTTTATTGCTGAATAAAATAGCGCTCTATTTTTTCCCTGCGGGTTTTTTTATCCTGTTTCTAGTCGTAATAAAATGGATAACAAAGAGTAAAAAAATCTTTATTTTTTCTGGAAGCGGTCTTGCCACCGCTCTTGTCATTTTTATTTTTTATCTGAGCCTTACCGGTAATAATCCACCAAAAAGTAACTCCATCAAATCCATGAATCTCTTACGATATGGCTTATCCATTGCCTATGACCTATCTAATATGAGTGAAATACCCGAACCCTATATCCCTGTCATAAGAAAAATGGCTGTTTCAGAATCTCCTGCCTTAAAATACTGGGGGGCAAATCTCCTGGGGGTTCTTGGTGATCCCAAGGAAGCTCAAACCCTCATCGACATGCTGAATGATCCATCCCTTAATGTACGGTATATGGCAGCCGTGTCCCTCTTTAAATTGCTCAAGGAGGGGAGCTTTAGTCACTTACTCATTCGATTATTTAATGACCCCAGTTGGTATGTAAGATGCAAGGTATTTTCAGTATTTCTAAATGCTGGATTGATCCCGTCCCCAGTTATGCCAGGGCAAGCACGCTGATACTTGCAGTTCTGGCCCTTGAATCCTTCGTTTTCCTCATAAAACGAATTTTTCCATATTCACCCGTTTATCTTCTGGGACTCTTGAGGACAGCTGATCTCGCAATCCTTTTGATCTGGGGAACCTGGACCTTTAAAGGGCCTGAGATTAAGGGCGGAATAAAGGACGCCTTATTTGTCACGTTATTATTTTCTGGGGCAGGATTCCTTTTCCTAATATTCTGGAAACATATCCTTGGCGCATCCATGCTGAAATTAAACAGCAATGCCCTTTTTCAAAATGGAGCGGTGCTGTCAGCCTTTTACGTAACTTCATGTCTTCTTTCCCCTGCTGTTGAAGAATTTATTTTTCGGGGTATTCTGTACCGAAAGATGCGGGAAAAATGGAGTACATGGGTTAGTATCGGCGTTGTTTCATTGATTTTTTCGGGAATCCATTTATATTTTAACAACAAAGCCCTTTTTCCTTTCTTAGGGAGCCTTATATTTTGTGTGGGTTATGAAAAGACGAAATTTATATTAGCACCCATACTTTTACACATAAGCGGTAATATCATTATCTTTTCCTCTATTTATATCTCTTTTATCTAAACTCGACAGTCTAAAGTTCTCAAAGATCATTCCTTTTAAGTCCCCCTTTCGTAAAGGGGGGAATTAGCTGTTCAATGATTTCGGGCACTTACAAAACCTTTGAACTCTCAAGATCTAAATAAAGGAAATAATTATTGAAAAATTTATAAAATTAATGTAGATTTAAGACAACACAAGGTAGTTCGCTTTGCTCACAATTGGAATGTTGGAATACTGGAATTATGGAATGATGGCCCGCCCTGGCGCGACTTACAGGGTATAAACCCCTATCTCTGTAATATTATGAGGCCATTGATCACTAAACTCCGCTATGCAAACCAGGTCTGGGCCAGGGGTTCTGGGGAAATGGGGTAGTGGTTTATTAGCAAAATTTCCTTGACATGAAAATTATAAATGAGAAACTTCCTTTTGAAATCAACATTTCAATATTCCACCATTCCATTATTCCATGTGCGAGGCAGAAACTCAGACCTCGAAAAAATCCCTTTATTCTCAATAAGTTGTAGAATTTTCGAGACGTTAAC
>JBDROD010000404.1:0-2528 GCA_043810415.1 Candidatus Zixiibacteriota bacterium
ACTCGTCATCCATAATCAATACTAATCTTTCCGGCAGCTTATATTTCCCCTATCTTTTTCGGTCAGTTTGAAGATCTTCTTGAATAGATTTTCTTCTTCCCTGGTCAATTCCATCCCTCTTCTTTTCAGCACCCCCTTGGCTGTCTCAACCGATTTGGAAAGCTCGTATTCCTCCTGTTTCTCCGTGCTTCCCCAGAAAAATGAGGGTATAGACTTGGATTTGAGCATTCCGCCGCCGAACAGGTTGGAAGCAAACCCGATGGAAACCCCGGTGTTAAGCAAAGTACCGATTCCTGTCTTTACGTGATCGCCGATAAATGCTCCCACCTTGATCTGTCCCGAATCCACCTCTGTTCCGTTGACCATCACCCGGATGCTGCCGTAGTTGTTCTTCAAATCGCTGTTGGTGGTCAACGCACCCAGGTTCACCCATTCGCCCAGGTAAGAATGTCCCAAAAACCCTTCGTGGTATTTATTGGAATATCCCAGGAAGATGGAATCGTCTACCTCCCCGCCGATTCGGCAGACCGGTCCGATGCTGGTCCCCTCTCTGATCTTGCCTCCTGCTAAGATGGAATCATCCCCCACATAACCAGGGCCTTTTACTAAGGTATGAGATTGTATTTTCACCCTTTCACCGATGAATATGGAGCCGGACCGGGCATCCAAAACCACCTGACCGTCTATCTGAGAATCCTTGCCTATATATACTTTCTCCATGTCGTAGATTAACGCTTCATCATCCACCTGGCAATGCTTGAACATATTTTTGAAGTCCAGATTTGATTTCATTTTATTAAAATCAGCTTCAATCTCAGAGCCGTTCTGCGAAATCAAATCCCAAAGATAGTTAACCGGTTTAACGTCGATCTTGGAAACGGCTCCCTTTATTTTCTGCGATATGCTCTGATCCTTGACATGCATATTTTGAAATAAGTTTTTGTTCATGATGAAAACCTCACCCCTGCCGGACCATCCCACCAAATCATCTCCCTGGAAGAAAAACCTCTCCTCTGTGGAGAAGTTAACTATCCCGGGAAGATCTGTATCTGGGATTATTCTGCCGTTAATCAGCAGAATCTCATCTTCATCCTTAACGTTGAATTGGTTGACTTTTTGCTTGGTTCTTTTTGCCAGAACTTTTTCCAGGTAATCCCGGCAAAGCAACACCACCTCTGTGTCGGGAAAAAGGTAAATGATCTTTTCCCTGATATTTTTTATCCCGCATAAAAGTTCATAAACCGGACGGTTATAGGTCAAAGGGAAAAATTGATCATACTTGTCGTCTTCGAAAATGAAGAGCTTCCTGGACATGTCAAATCTCCTTATCTATACTATCGGGTCAATTTCTAACTAAAATTTCATTAGTGTTAAACCCTCTCCCCTCTCTGGTAAAGGTGGAGATTATGTTGTTTGGCTCACATCGACCTTAATCTTTTGATTCTCTCCTCAACCGGCGGGTGGGTGGAGAAAAGGCTGTTGAGCTTACCCCGGTAATCCAAAAGGGGATTGATTATATAAAGATGTGCCGTGGCTTTGTTCGCCACCTCCAAAGGTTCGGTGTCCTTGGAAATTTTCTCTAAGGCGGAAGCCAACCCTTCCGGATACCTGGTCAAAAGAGCGCCGTTGGCGTCTGCTAAGTATTCCCTCTGCCGGGATATGGCAAACCGGATCAACTGGGCAACGATGGGCGCTAGAATCGCCAGAACCAAAGCCACCAGCACAAAGATTCCCCCGCCTGCTCCCCCCTTTCTGTTTCTTCTTCCTCCATAGAAAAAACTTCTGCCCATCCAATCGGAAAGAAGCGCTATCGTTCCTACCAGTACTACCACCAGCATGGAATATCTGATATCATAATTCTTGATATGCGACATCTCATGGGCGATTACCCCCTCCAGTTCCAGGCGGTTCATCTTATCTAGGAGTCCGGTGGTGACCACAATGGCAGAATTCTTCGGGTCTCTCCCCGTGGCAAAAGCGTTAGGAGCCGAATCGTCTATGATATACGCTTGGGGTGTGGGGACTCCCGCGGCAATAGCCAGCCCCTCCACCACGTTGGCCAGATACGGATTCTCCTTTCTGTCCACGGGTCGGGCATGGCTTACGCCTAGTACCATTTTATCGCCGTAAAAAAAAGTTATAAGCGAGATGAACAGAGCCACAATAAGGGCAATTCCTATTCCCACTCCCCCGGCATTGTATGCTTTTCCAAAGGCCCAGCCTAAAAACACAAGAAAGACAACAAAAAGGAAAATCAAAATAAAACTATTCCTTCGGTTGGCGGCAATCTGATTGTAAATCATAAATCAATTTACCTGGTTATAGGAATATAGGTAGAATCCTCTGTACCGGGATACACGCCCTTATCGAGGAACGATCTTTTTCACACATTCATAGAGGCAGGAATTTATCCTGCCTCAAGCAGTAACTTGTGCGATATTCAGATGAATCTTACACCGGCATTTCCCTTCTGAATACCTTTGAGAAGTTACTGTCTTGCTCGACCTACACATGACTCTCCTGATATT
>JBDROD010000405.1:0-6010 GCA_043810415.1 Candidatus Zixiibacteriota bacterium
CCCGGGGAGAAGATATTCTTTGTCCTGAAGGGACTTCAAGGGTTAAATAATGGTTGCCATCCTCCGCAAAAGTGGTGAAAGAGGTAACGTTATTTTGCTGCCAATCCGGAATGCCATCACCATTGCCGTCATAATTTGGGTTATCACCACCTGGACCCTGCTCCTGGCTATCAGGTAAGCCGTCATTGTCTCGGTCAGAGGGAGGAGGGGGTGGGGGCCAGAACCTAGTAAGCCAGGGATCGTAGTCAACATTATCGCTCACAGCGTTGCCAGTGCCAGTGGGATTTGTAGTTAGGGATTGTTAAAAAATAACCTTTACAAATATATTAGGCTTATGTCATATTGCCTGCATGATAACAGAGCAGCAAATTGCCGAGAAGTTCGCCATAGTACTACCCCATCTGAACGAGAAGCAGCGCAGATTGCTACTGGCTGCCGAAGCAAGGGCATTAGGTTGGGGTGGCATTTCCAAGGTTGCCAAGGCAACAGGCGTGTCTCGTGTTACGATCAATAAAGCCCTTACCGAGATAGAGAACAAGACCATTAGCCTGGAACGAATTCGTAAGCCTGGAGGCGGTCGCAAGGATATAACGGAATATCATCCGGATATTCTCGAAAAATTGGAAGCGCTGGTTGATCCGGTAACCCGTGGCGATCCGAGTTCGCCCTTGAGATGGACCTGCAAAAGCACTCGTCAATTGTCTCAAGAGCTTGGGCGGAAGGGGTATTCTATAAGCAACGTGACTGTGGCAGATTTGCTGCACCGATTGGATTACAGCCTCCAGGCGAATGCAAAAACCCTTGAGGGCGCAACTCATCCAGATAGGGACGCTCAATTTCAGTATATCAATAGTCGTGTGAAGGCATTTCTGAGACGCCACCAGCCGGTCATTTCTGTGGATACCAAAAAGAAGGAGCTTGTGGGAAACTTCAAGAATGTGGGAAAGGAATGGCAACCGAAAGGGCAGCCTGAAAGAGTGGAGGTTCATGATTTTGCCTCTCCTGAATCTCCGAAGGTTATCCCTTACGGGGTCTATGATATCGGCAAGAATATGGGCTGGGTCAACGTGGGTACGGACCACGATACTGCGAGCTTTGGGGTTGCAAGTATCCGGTGCTGGTGGTTTGGGATGGGTAGGGAGATGTACCCCAATGCTACGGATTTGATGATTTGCGCCGATTGTGGGGGAAGCAACGGGTATCGTATCCGATTGTGGAAAATTGAATTGCAGAAGTTTGGCGCCGAGACTGGTTTTAAGATCACTGTATGCCATTTTCCCCCTGGAACAAGCAAATGGAATAAAATCGAGCACCGGCTCTTTTCGCATATCAGTATGAACTGGCGGGGTCGACCATTGGTCAGCCATGAGGTGATTGTAAAACTGATTGGGGAAACTACGACAAGCACTGGGCTTGAGGTCAAGGCCCAACTTGATAAGAGAAAATATCCCGTCAAGGTCAAGGTAACGGATGCAGAAATGAAAACAGTAAAGATCAAGCCCCATAAATTTCATGGTGAGTGGAACCACAGTATCAACCCTTGAGGTGACTTAAATCTCTTCGGGTTGTATTCCCCGCCGCTTGCGGCGAGTTCGTCATTCCGGCGGAAGCCGGAATCCAGGGAATCTAATACCCCGCTGCTTGCGGCGGGGTAGTTTATTACAAACCCTAACTATGAGGATTTGGCACAGCATCTGAGAAACGGAGGTAGTGAAATGGAAAAGTTACTCAGCGAGTATGAACAGCCCACCAAGCAGCACTACCAGATCCTTTTGATGAGTTGGGCCGGATGGGTTTTCGATTTCTACGATTTGGTTCTCTACACCTTCCTCCTGATTCCCATAGGCAAGGAACTTCATTTCTCCAAAGTGATGCTCTCGTACGTTCTCGGTGCGTCACTGGCGGCAACAGCAATCGGCGGGGTCCTCTTCGGCAACCTCTCGGACCGTTATGGGCGCAAGAGCGTACTGCAGTGGACCATTCTAACCTACAGCCTTGGGACGTTCCTCAGCGGTCTGGCCTCGAATCTCCCGCTCCTGATCGTGTTCCGCATCATTACCGGACTCGGTGTCGGAGGCGAATGGGCCACGGGACAGACCTATGTCGGCGAGACGTTTCCAGCCAAAGTGCGAGGCAGGTACGGCGCGTTCATGCAGACCGGTGCCCCCATCGGTGTTGCCCTGGCAGCCATCGTCGGTGGTTTTGTTGCTCCCGCAATCGGTTGGAGGGCTTGCTTCTTTATCTCGGTGTTGCCGGCTCTCCTCGTGGTCTTCATCAGGAAGAGACTCCCCGAGTCAGACATGTGGCTGGAAAGGAAGCGGAGGATTGCCGAAGGGGCTCTGTCTCTGGAGTTTCTACAAGATGAGAAGGCAAACAAGTTCCTGATGATGTTCTCAAGAACGTATCGAAAGCTTTTTGCGCAGTGTCTTGTCCTTGCCATTCTGGACATGTCGGCTTATTGGTTCACCTACTCCTGGCTCCCGGGTTATCTTCACGAGCAAAGAGAATTCTCGATGGCCAAGTCGGCTCTCTGGATGCTCGTCACCCAAACAGGGGGGTTCCTTGGGTACTCCACTTTCGGCTTTGTCGCGGACAAGCTGGGTAGGAGACCGGCTTACTCGATCTACTGTGTGGTCATGGCTCTCGGGCTTGTGATGATCACGCTTCTCTGGGACACGATCGCCGTCTATCCGCCCCTCATCCTGGGTTTCATGTTCATGGTGGGGTTGGGAACGGGGATGTTCGGCGGGTACGGTCCCCTTTTCTCAGAGCTGTTTCCCACTTCCGTCAGAAACACAGCGATGGGCTCTGCCTTCAATCTGGCAAGAGGCGTTCAGTTTTTCACACCAGTGATCATCGCTCTAATCGCCAGGACCTATGGACTGGCCGGGGGTATCTCGCTGGCTGCCCTTTTTGCCCTGCTGACAGGTGCATGGATCTGGACCTTTCCCGAGACCAAAGGGAAAAAGCTGGTGATTGTGGAGGAGCGGTAAATGGTGTTGCGGAAAAGTCAGAGAAAAGGGGGCAAAGATGAAGGCAAACGATAAAAAGATCAGGGTACTACTTACTAAATCTCAACTGGATGGTCATGATCGGGGGTAAGGTATCTTGCCAGGAAATTGAGAGAAGCGGGAATGGAGGTTATATTTACAAGGTATAGAAATCCCCATGAGATAGTGAATTCGGCGCTACAAGAGGATGTTGATGTAATAGGGATCAGTTTCTCGGTGGGGGGGCATACTGTCATTAGTGCGGAGGTGATTAAATTATTAAAGGAGAAGGGGATAAGCAATATCCCTGTTATTATTGGCGGCATAGTCCCTGGAGATGATATGGCCGAACTTCTGGAAATAGGTATTTCCAAGGCTTTTGGTCCAGGATCCCATGCCAGCGAGATCATTGAACACATAAAAACCCAGTAAATAAAGGTACTTAAGAAAGACCTTAAGAAAAATCAAATGAGGAGGAGTCCCATGTTTACCAGAGACACACTCGAGAAAGATAGAGAATTACAGGAGCGATGGGAAGAAAAATATCAAAAGCTCCACAAAGATCTGAAATTCAAAGCAACTACAAGAACAGGCGTGGTGCCATCGGCGGATTCATCCAATCAGGATTCCCGATTGGCTATGTGATCGCTTCTTTGGTATTTGCGGCAATTTCTTATCTCCTGGACGAGGAGGCGATGCTTCAGTTCGGATGGCGAATCATGTTCATAACCGGAGTGCTTCCGGTATTTTTAGCTGTCTATATAAGAAGGATGCTCCCGGAATCACCTGAATTTGAAAAAGCGAGGGAAAAGGGAGCGCTTGAAAAGACCCCTTTTCTCAGTCTGTTTAAACCTCCGGCGGTGTGGACCTTTCTGCAAGTGTTCTTGTTTATGACCGGACTTTTCCTCACTGACTATTCAGTTTATGGATTTCTGCCCAATATCTTGACCTTGGAAGGAAGAGGGTTTGACACCACTACCTACAGCTTGATTTATGGTTTTGCTCTGTTTATGGCGTTTCTTGGCTACAATGTTTATGGGTGGTTTTCGGATAGGGTGGGAAGAAGGAAACTCACACTGTACTACTGCATTTTTCTGGTATTGTTTGGCATTCCCGTCTACTATGTTTTGTATCATGCTGCCCTGGCCCGGGATATCCTGCTTGCACTGGTGGGGACCACCATGGCGGCAATGCTCAAGCTCGCCTGGGGTATTTGTGCCGGCCTATCTTTCTGAGCGGTTCCCGACCGAACGGCGCGCAGTGGGGTTTGGCTTTGGCTATTCTTCAGGCGCACTCCTGGGGGCGTGGTTCGGTGCTTATGTGTGGTGGGCTCATAATATCCCCTGGATTAAGATTATTGAAAAAGATGATCTATGGCTCTCGCCGGCAGTGATTTTAACCATTGGGGCGGTACTGACTTTTGTAAGTCTCTTATACAGCCCGGAAACAAAAGATCTGGCGCTATCTGAAGTAAACGTTGCGGAGGATGTTTATCAACCAGTTATCCCGTAAATACCACTCGTTGACACCGACGGAAATCAAAAAATTCGTAATACCTTGGCACCGCGAATTTTGGTGGTTTTGAGCTCTACCAGAGCCCGATTTGCCTCTTTCAGGGTGAATTCCTGGACTTCAGGTTTGATTCCCATTTCTGCTGCCAACTGCAAGAATTCGCTTACGTCTTTTCTGGCGACATTCGCAACACTCTTGATTTCCTTTTCCAACCAGAGATGGGGAGGATAATCTAATCGGAGAAGATAGTCCTTGTCCTTCTTTTCTTTGCGGATCGCATTGATCACTAACCTTCCACTTGGCTCTAAATTTTTCAGCGCTTCAACGATCGGTTTCCATACCGGCGTGGTGTCTATGATTGCATCCATTTTTTCGGGCGATTCCTCAGCAATATCCCCCGCCCAAACCGCTCCCAGTTCTCTCGCAAACGCCCTTTCTGCCTCACTTCTGGCAAATACAAAAATATTACTGCTGGGATACTGGTGTTTTGCCATTTTCAGTACTAAGTGAGCTGAAGCTCCAAAGCCAGTAAGTCCCAGGTTTTCTCCATCCTTGAGTCCGGTTAACCTCAGCGAGCGATAGCCAATTGCGCCAGCGCACAGAAGGGGAGCTGCCTCCGCATCGGAAAAGACATTCGGAATCCGGTAAGCGAAATCTTCGGAAACCGTCATATACTGTGCATACCCGCCATTAGCGTCCCGGCCCGTTGCCCTGAAGCTCTTGCACAGGTTCTCATTCCCTGCCCGGCAGAACTTGCAGGTTCCGCACGCGGAATAAATCCAGGCAATGCCAACCCGGTCACCAGGAAGAAAGACGCTAACCTTACTGCCGATGTCTTCAACTCGACCAACTACCTGATGACCTAAAACAACGGGAAAATGCGGAGGGGGTGTTCGTCCCTCAATTTCATCCAGTTCAGTATGACAAACCCCGCAGGCGAAAACTTTCACCAAGAGTTCTTTCTCCCCCGGGACAGGGTCTGGCAGGTCTGCCAGTTCCAGCGGCGTTTTGTTTTCTGCAAGACTGCAAAGCTGGTTCAAAACCATTGCTTTCATACGCGTTTACCTTTTTTCTCACTGAAGGATTATGCTCCAAACTCCTAATACGAACAAGACAAAAACAGTCTTTTGTGAGAAGCAGATTAGTGTAGGAACTTGAGCTGTCAGCAGTTAAGCAGCTAATAACTCGATGATTTTATTGATCGAGGCATCAGCTTTGTAGTATGCCTTTTCAAGTTTGTTATCAGCACGTAAGTGTTGGTCAGGACGATGATGAAAGAGGCTGTTTGCCAAGGGACCACAAAGCTCCTGCATAGCTTCCTCAAGCAGGTCATTTGCCGGCCGTTCAAGGTCAATGGCAAGCTTCTTAAACTCCTTGAGAAGATCATTTCTCAGGAGGGTTGAGAACATTTTCTTTTCCATGTTCTGTTCATAATATCAAAAAAACAAGAAATCAAGAAAAAAATACTTGCAAGCTTGTTTCAATTATATATTGATATATTGAAATAA
>JBDROD010000406.1:0-17764 GCA_043810415.1 Candidatus Zixiibacteriota bacterium
TCCCCTCCCCCCACCGGGGAGAGGTATAGAGGGTGAGGGGGATTAACTGTCCCCATAGAACTCTATTAGTAGTTAATAGATAATTCAAAGGATCGTTTCCTTAAAAGGTGGAAGCGATCCCTTATTTTTCACGCAGTTCGAAACCTCCACCCATAAAAATCAGGAGAAAATTAGAATGGATGAAGAAAACGCAACTTTTTCATTCAAAAAAGCGTAAGTACTTACGTAAATTAAGGAGACGAGATTTTGCTTATTATCGACGGAGGATCATATATGGATTTAATCAGACAGCTGGGTCTTTTGGCTTTAGCCAGTCGGCTCAAGCGGCTTTCCGACCGCTTGATGCGGGACGGCTCCTGCATCTACCGGGAACAGGGGCTGGAATTCGAGCCCCGCTGGTTTACCGTATTCTATCTGTTATCGCAGAGATCATCGTTGGCTGTAACCAAAATCGCCCGGGAGCTTCGGGTGTCTCACCCGGCAGTAAATCAGGTGGCAAATGCCATGGAAAAAGCGGGTTTGCTGGTTTCTCGAAAAGACAAAGCCGACGAGCGAAAGAGATTATTGTCACTGTCACCTTCGGGCAAAGCTTTGGTAACCAAGCTAAAGCCCCTGTGGAATGATTTCAAGCTGTCAGCGGGCGAACTGCTGGCGGAAAGCGGTGTGGATCTCTTGGAGGTATTGGATAGAATCGAGAATTCCTTGGATGATGCCGAAATGTATGATCGCATCAAAGCCCAGATTAAAAAAAGACAATTGAAAAAGGTGAAGATCATAGACTACAAACCTCGGTATCAAAAGTATTTTAGAACACTTAATCTCGAATGGCTGAAGAAATATTTCTCGGTTGAGCCCCTCGATGAAAAGATGCTCTCTCATCCCGAGGGGGAGATTCTCCGGCAGGGCGGCCGGATATTCTTTGCCCAGCTGGATGGCAAAATTGTGGGAACAGTAGCACTGATTAAGCACAGCGATAGCACGTACGAAATAGCCAAGATGGCGGTTACGGAAAGAGCTCAAGGGCGACAGGCGGGTAAAAGGTTGGTGCTGGCAGCTATAGAAAAAGCAAGATCATTAGGTGGACGTACAATTCTTCTGAATACCAGCTTTAAACTGACAGCGGCGAACAATCTTTATCGACAGTTAGGTTTTGTTCAACTCAGACCAAAACCTCAGCCGAATTTAGCTTATACGCGTCCCACCATAACCTTGAAATTAGATATCGAAGCTTTGAAGAAACCCAAAAAACATAAATAGGAGGTAAGTGATATGTCCAGGTTTCATGGTATTTCCCGATCGATTATTCGAAAGATTACTCCCAAGTGGATCATCGCGGCGGGATTGATAATCGGATATATAGTCATTTGCCTTTTTATAAATGCGGTTGACGTTCATGGTCAGCAGGGAACGCCTCCCCCGGACAAAAAAATCGATGCCCGGATACAGGCGGAGATCATCGACAGCGTTACTCAGGCATTGAACGAAATCTACGTCTTCCCCGACGTAGCTAAGAAGATGGAGAAGTATCTACGTCAGCAGTACAAGAAGCAAGTATATAAAGACGTTACCAGTCTAGACGAATTCACCAAGAAGCTTACCGAGGATCTGCGGCAGATCAGCCATGACAGGCACCTGTGGGTGGCATTTGCACCTGACGAGCTACTGGCTCAGTTTCAGGGTGATACGTTAACCGACGAGGCGAAACGAAAGAAGTTGGAGCAAAACCGCAGAGACAACTTCTGCTTCAAAGAGATTAAGATCTTGGAGGGTAACGTTGGCTACGTTGACCTTCGGTGTTTCTCTGAAGCCATCGATGCCGGTCCCACGGCGATTGCAGCCATGAATTTTCTGGCATACACCGACGCCATTATTTTCGATCTGCGTCAAAACGGCGGTGGCAGCCCCAGCATGATACAGCTCATCACCAGCTACTTTTTCCCTGAGCCGGTTCACTTGAACAGTTTCTATATCCGCAAAACCGATTCAACTCACCAGTTCTGGACCCAAGCATGTGTCCAAGGTCCTCGAATGACAAATGTTGATCTCTACGTGCTTACCAGCAGCTATACCTTCTCCGGCGCGGAGGAGTTTACTTACAATCTCAAGAACATGCAAAGGGCTACGATAATAGGCGACACCACCGGTGGAGGAGCGCATCCTATCGACATCAAGCCGTTTCCCAGCCTGAACGTCGGCATGTCTCTACCGTTCGGACGAGCGGTCAATCCCGTCACCGGAACCAACTGGGAGGGGACGGGGATTGCTCCCCACATCTGCGTCCCCCAGGAGCAGGCGCTGGACGTGGCTCACCTGGAGGCGTTGAAAAAGCTGGCGGAGAAAACCCAAGACCCCGATCGAAAAGCTCAATTCAAGTGGGCGATAGACGGCAAGCAGGTGAAGTTGAATCCAGTTAACCTCACTGCAAGCGAATTACAGAAGTATGCGGGTCAGTTCGGTCCCAGGAGAATTTGGATAGAGGACAATACTCTCTATTACCAGCGCGAGGATCGACCCAGGTATCGGCTGATACCAATGGGAAACCATTGGTTCCTGCTTGAGGGTTTAGACAACTTTAGGATTGAGTTTGTGCCCGATGAAACCGGTCAGATCAACGAGTTGATCGGCCACTATGACAACGGAAGGACCGACGGCAACAAGCGCGACAAGTAGAATCCAACTCTTAGATCAGAAGCCAGAGGCTCTGACTTGTTACTTAGGAGTGACCTGTGACCCTACCAAAAAACATAATGATCAATACCGCTGTGTTTTTTCTCATTTGCGGTGCGGTTGCTGCCCAGCAAATATGCGATCCCGCAAAATTAGGTGGCTTGTCCGGAACTTACACTTGGCTGACGGATCAGAAGAAGACGGAGATACCGTTCAAATTGATCCTTAACCATGTGCACATCGATGCCACCATCAACGATCGGGGACCCTTCGATCTCATTGTCGATACCGGCATGCCGGTGGATGGGGCCATTCTCTTCGAAAACCCGAAGACTGCCGGGCTTCATTCAGACCCAACCGGTCAGGTCGTTGTTCAGGGACCTGGTGGCGGTGAGTCGGCTGCCACTGTAGCTCAAGATGTTTCCATAAATATCGGGGCATTGCAATTGAAAGGGCAGACAGTCATTGTGCAACCGCAAACCGATTCCCTCTTGGAGCCTATTGCAGACGGCATTATCGGCTACACTCTTTTCAGCCGCTTTGTGGTCAAGATAGATTATGACCGCGATATCATCACCTTTTTGGAACCGGGGGATTTTCATAACACGGAAAGTGGGAACGAAGTTCCTCTCATTCTTTACGATCGCTATCCTCGAGTTACAGCCAGTGTGGAACTGCTGAGCGGTCACCGGATCCCCGTGGAACTGGTTGTGGATATCGGGGCTTCACACGCCTTGTCTTTAAATGTCGGATCGAAACCCGAAATCGTCGTCCCCGAAAAAACGGTTCCGGTCTGGGCGCGGGGGATCGGCATCGAAATAGAAGCTCAGGCGGGACGGATCAAAAGCCTGAACTTGGGGAAATACACCTTGAACAATTTGGTGACATCGTTTTTCGCGGGGAAACTCGTGCCTCTGGAGAAGGAAGGCAATTTGGGTAACATGACCCTTCGCCGGTTCAACGTTATATTTGATTATTCCCGAAAACGTATGATTCTGGAACCCAACCGTCATTTTCAGGAACCTTTTGAATCCGACATGGCTGGGCTCCAGACTTACAAGATGCGGCAGAGCAACTTCTTCATCCTGCATGTTCTCCCCCATTCACCGGCCGGCGAAGCTGGTTTAAAACCAGGCGACCAGATCTGCGAGATCAACGGCGCATCCGCCGACCGGTCATCCCAGAATGATCTTTTTCTCCTGTTTAAAAAAGAGGGAGAATCGGTCCGCTTGAAAGTCAAACGGGCTGAGAATATCATCGAGGCATCATTAAAGCTGCGTCGGTTGATATAAGCGACGGGCAGTTACATAAGCCGTGCGTTCGTCCTCCTGAAATTCATCGGGGATCATCCGGGGCAGCGATCTTTCTGGACAAGGTGAGCTTGCCAAGGATTCGTCTCCTGTCTTTTTTCGATTGCCCTCAAGGGGGCTTACAAATGTCCCGACCTTATTTTTGTTAAAGCATAAAACTATTTATATAGTACTTTCCTTACAGAATTTCTAATCGTTTCGAGTGAAGATTCAACTTGATAAAAGAGGGAAAACGACGATTATTTCCCGGTGGGGTTTAATAGTCAACATCCTGATTTTGAAAAGGTTAGCCGTAAAAATAAAAAAACCCTTGACAAGTTCTTAAGAAGGTATATATTAATCACCCGTTAAATCCATTTTGCTCTTATGAGTGTTTTCGGGTGGTTGGTTTTCTTAAGAGCAAAGGTTTTGAGGGGAATGAGTTGGATTGTATGTAATCCAGCATAACCAGGAGAATCGGACTAAAGAAAAAAATCAAGCAGGATGTGTACCCAGAGGGTACGTATCCTTATTTTTTTACCTATAGAAAAAAGGAATTCAAAGTTAAAGGTAAAGTAACGAAATCTTATAACTGTGTGCCGATAAGGGCATTTCTCAAGGAGGTGGTATAGTCAAGGTTTTGGCAAAAACCAGGTTTTAAATTACTCTCGATATAAGGGGGGGAGCTAGTGAAAGCCAAAAGCGGTCAAAACGGATAAGTGCAAGGAGGCCGGACTTGTGCATGTCCATAATATTCAAGTGAAATTGCCGGCAGAAAGGGAAGTCAAATGTATAAGAGGATTGCAGTAGTTTTCGCGGTTTTTGCTTTATTGGTATTTATCGGCTGCGCCAAACCTCCCGAGCAGGCGATGCAGGGTGCCAGCTCCGCTATGGATGCAGTTAAAGCTGCCGAGGCTGAGGAATATGTGCCCGAATCCTATCAGGTGGCCATGGATACTCTAAATGCGGCCAACGCCGCCAAGCAGGAAGCGGACGGAAAATTCTCCCTCTTCAGAAGTTACAGCAAGGCCAAAGCATTATACCTGAGCGCTGAAGCTTTAGCCAACAAAGCAGTAGAGGATGCTGCGGCAGAAAAGGAGCGGGTGAAAGAAGAGGTAACCGGTCTTTTGACCCAGGCCAAGGCGGTCTTGGATACAGCCAATGCAGCTTTAGCCAAAGCTCCGAAGGGTAAAGGCTCCAAAGCCGATATCGAGCTGATCAAGAACGATCTGGCAGCTGCTCAAGCCAGCTTTGACGATGCCAACAACGACTTCAATGCCGGGGAATACAAAGTAGCTAAATCCAAGGTTGAAGCGGCTATGATGAAAGCTCAATCGGTCATAGATCAGATCGCAGCAGCCAAAGCCAAGAAGATGGGTAAGTAATAGCTCAAAGTTATTCCGCAATAGCGTATTTTCGTATAATAACGGGGAGTCGTCATAACGGGCGACCCCCCGTTTGAGATTTGGCTCGTATACGGGGAGGGGTTACTCTGCGCTTGAAGGTCAAGTTATTTCTGGTGGTGGTGCTCGTCGTAATTGTTTTTTCCGGGCTGGCTGTTTTTTTCTTTCCGGGCCAGAATCCTCCAATGCAATCTTTAGATAATGCCCAGCTGGCGCTCAAGGGGGCGGCAAAAGCTTCGGCTTTGCGCTATGCCGAGCCGACCTACCGTTCCGCTCAGGAGCTAATGCAAAAGGGCTGGATGGAGATGGCTCACCAGAACGGCAAACCGGCTTTATTTCGTAATTACCGGGTGGCGGACTCTCTTTTAAGTTTGGCAGTTCAGTTGGCACAGCAAGCCACTCGTCAAGCCCAAGAAAAGGTGAGCCGACTTGATTCCCTGGCGCAGAACGAACGGTCCGAATTGGAAAACGAGCTGCGTTTGTGCAGGGAAGCATTGGATGGGGGCTCCTGGGCGAATTTTAAAGCAGAACGCTATTGGTCCTTGGCGGAAATGTCACTGAAGACCAGCGAGCTTTTGCAACAGCAGGGGGAGTATGAAGAAGCTCGCCAGACGGCGGAGGAGGGAAGGAAATCGGTGCACCAGTTGGTATCCCTATTGGCGGAGTATGCCAACGATGAGGCGAAAAACGTGGGGGTGTGGCGGCGCTGGGTGCAGGAGACGTTAAACGATTCCAAAGCTAACGGAAGTTACGCTATCATCGTAGATAAAGCTGCACACAAAACCTATTTGATCCGGGCGGGAGAGCTAGTGCATACGTACAAATCCGAACTGGGTTATAATTCCGTGCATCAAAAACTTTTTTCCGGAGACGGTGCCACCCCGGAGGGGAAATATCGGATCTCCAAGATAAAACGGACAAGCAAGTTTTACCGGGCACTGTTGATCGACTACCCCAACCAGACGGACCGAAATCGATTCAGCGAGAACAAAAGAAAAGGGATCATCTCTCCCTATGCTCACATCGGCGGTTTGATCGAGATCCACGGCAGCGGGGGGCAGAACCGGGACTGGACCAACGGCTGTGTGGCGCTTACGGATAAGGAGATGGATCACATTATGCAGTACGTCACGGTGGGAAC
The DNA here is from genome assembly GCA_043810415.1 of Candidatus Zixiibacteriota bacterium. Classification (GTDB taxonomy): domain Bacteria; phylum Zixibacteria; class MSB-5A5; order MSB-5A5; family SM1-73; genus CAIVRH01. Next base: position 6,501 of record JBDROD010000406.1, read on the forward strand.
TCCGGTCACCATCGTGCGTCGATCGGACAGGTGGCCATGAAAAGCTGGCTTTGGTTTATCATCATACCGGTGGTTTTAATCGGGGGATTGGTGACGTTCATCTTCGTTTATACCCGCCCCCCCGCCTCCTCTCAGCCGTCTGTGATCATCAGCGATTTGCTGTTAAAGCGGCTGCCGGAAGATCCCCGGTTGGCTCAAAAGGAGATGGAGAAGGCGCGGATGATGTTGGCCAAGATCAAGCCGACCAAGCCTTATATCGTGATAGATACCCACGCCAATAAGCTCTATCTCCGGACGGGGGATTCCATAATCTTCAAGGGGACCTGCTCCACCGGTTCGGGCGGAGAGCTGATCGACAGCCTCACCGGACGCAAATGGAGCTTTGCCACTCCCCGGGGGGTATTCAAGGTCACCAGTAAGCTGGCCGATCCCTGGTGGCGCAAACCCGATTGGGCTTTCTTAGAGGATGATGAGCCCATCCCCTCCGATCCCAGTGAGCGGCTGGACCCGGAGATGCTGGGTGCATTTGCCATGGGGTTCGGGGATAATTACTACATTCACGGCACCATTTATGAAAGGCTCCTGGGGGTCAACGTGACCCACGGATGCGTGCGCTTGGGTTCGGATGATTTGAAAAAACTCTATGATATGGTCCCCATCGGCACGCCGGTTTACATTTTCTGATTTTAAGAAATATGTTTTACAAATCCAAATGGCTCATCCTTCCTCTTTGCGGTTTTTTAATCCTCACTGGTCTTTCCGTTTGTAAAAAGAAACAATCCTCACCGGTTCCCCCCGAACACCGGGTGAATAATTCGGGGAATCGGGAGAAAACGGAACTAAAATACCGATTGATTCAAACCGAGCTTTTGCTGGCCAAATCGAGCGAACCGTACTTGGTGATCGATCTGGAGGAAAGCCAATTGCAGCTGAAGCTCAAGGGAGCGGTGGTGTGGAGTTCGCCCATTCAGTTCATGGAAACGGACTCGCAGGAGGTGAGGGATTTCGTCCGGCGTTTTGAGGGAGAAAAAAAAGAGTTGGTGCGTCCCTTATCCGACAAATTTTTATTTACCGCTCAAAACAAAACCCCCGATTCGATATTGGCCATCGTGAGCGAGGCGGTAAAAGCCAAGCCAGAGCTGATGCAGAGGGACGTTCCGGAGCGGTTTCAGCTTTTTTGGGATTCAGGTTTAATCCTGGAGGTGTGGACTGAAATCAAAGGCAAGCCGAAAGCAAAACTTAAAGGGACCTTGGTGAAGGTTCGTCATGCCATCGAGCGTCCCTTTGGCGAATCTCATATTATCTTGAAGATGACCCCCGAGGCGGCTTTAACCCTTTATCGCGCTACCTATCCGGGATTGCCCACTTTTCTATATTCCTCGTTCTGAAATCGGCTTCTACTACCTTGGGGCACCACCCATACTCTTTACCGTTCCCCAAAAACTCTGATGTATCCGAGAATCGAAACTGAGTTAACCGGAAACTGGTTTGAGATATAAAATTTGAAGTCCGGATGAGACTTAAACTCACCGGAATTTTGTCTTCGGGACAAACTATTTGTGGAAAACTCCTCAGGTTTCAACTCTCCTTATCTTTCAGAAAAGCAGAACAGGCCGAACAGAAATCCCTGGATTTGAAATCGATCTCCTCCGCATAGGTGGAGGTGAACATCACGCAGTTGGGCTCGCGGCAGTGGATCAGGCCAAAGGTATGTCCCAGCTCATGTATAGCTTCCTTTACCAGACGCTCTTTGAGCTTTTCCGGATTTTTGGGGAGCCCATACAATTCATCCCTCAAGCGAAAGTTGGAGACCAAAGCCGCCCGACCGTCCAGCTGAGCTTCACCGAAGACGAAGGTCAAAACCGGCACGTACAGATCCAGGCTGGTTACCCCCAGTATCTTGCAATCCTCCCCGGGAACCAAAGTCAGTATCTGGGACAATATCCAGGTGGAGTTGTACTGATTGCGCACCGGATCACAGCCCTCCTTCAAGGATAAGGTGCTGTCTAAAAGCGATACCGGAAGCCGGAAGGTTTGGGAGAGGGTAGCTATCAGGTCCTGGAGCAGCTGGCTATCTGAAAATCGAAGTGGTAGTAAGTATATCTTCACGTCTATTTTCGCAAACCATATTTTTCGATCTTATTATAAAGGGTGGTCCGGTCGATTCCCAAAACCTCCGAAGCACGGGTGATGTTCCATCCCTCCTGGTCCAGGATATTTATGATGTGGGCTTTCTCCAGAGCTTCTAAGCTTTGATTCTGGGGAGCGGTTTTCGATCCCCGCGGTATGGGGAGCTGCTCGGCGGTGATGGTGGGTCCGGGGGAGACCACGATGGCTCTCTCCACCGCATTCCTCAGCTCCCGGATGTTGCCCGGCCAATCGTACGTTTTCAGCTGCTCCATGGCTTCGGGGGAAAATCCGGCTATCGGTTTGTTCATGCTGGAGGCCAGCTTTTTGAGGAAGTAATCGCACAGAAGCGGAATATCCGTCCGCCTCTCCCTTAAAGGCGGGATGGAGATGGAAAAGACGTTCAGCCGGTAGTAGAAATCCTCCCGGAAGGTTCCCTGCTTGACCGCCAGCTCCAAGTCCCGGTTGGTGGCACAGATCAAGCGGAAGTCCACGTGGATGGTCTCGTCTCCCCCCACCCGGGTGAACTGCTTGGTCTCGATCACCCGCAGAAGGTCAGCCTGGGTCTTGGGATCGATGTTCCCCACCTCGTCCAAAAAGACGGTTCCGCCGTCTGCCAGCTCCAGTTTCCCTTTTCTCCGGTACAAAGCTCCGGTGAAGGCGCCTTTTTCGTGTCCAAAAAATTCGCTTTCGGTCAGCCCTTCGGTCAACCCCCCGCAGTTGACGGTGATGATGGGGAAAAATCTTCGGGGGCTGTTGGAATGGATCGCCCGGGCGATCAGCTCCTTTCCCGTGCCGCTCTCCCCCCGGATCATCACCGTGGTGTCGGTGGGGGCTACCGCCTTGATCATGTCGAAGACCTTGAGCATAGCCGGGCTATCGCCGATGATCTGTTCTATCTCGTATAAGTCCTGGATCCGCTCCTTAAGCTGGATGTTCTCCGAGAGCAGCTGCTTCTGCTTGATCACGTTGGCCACCAGATGGGAGAGATAATCCGGATCCACCGGCTTGGTGACGTAGTCGTATGCCCCCTCTTTCAAGGATTTCACCGCAGTATCCACCGAGGCGTAGGCGGTTATCATGATGATGGTGGCATTGGTGTCGATGTCTTTGATCCTCCTCTGCAGTTCCATCCCATCCATGCCGGGGAGCTTGATATCCAGAAAGATGATGTCGTAGACCCCGGGTTTGACCTTCTTCAAAGCTTCGGTGGCATCGCCGGCTGAATCCACTTTGTAGCCGTCCTCCTTGAACCATTTGGTCAAAGAGTCACGCACCGACAGCTCGTCGTCCACCACCAGAATACTTACTGGCTTGTTATTCTTGTCGAGATTCATCGTCTCCACCTCTCTGGACTTCTGCTTTTCCTAAGTCTCCTGCTTCTAAAGAGACTTGCTTTCTCTCGCTTCCGGTGGAACAAACAGGAAGGTCAATCGTGAAAGCGGAACCTTTTCCCACAGTTGATTCGACATCGATTTTTCCGTCATGCCTTTCGATGATACCATAACATACAGATAGGCCCAAGCCCACTCCTTTGCCTTCTTTCTTAGTAGTAAAAAAGGGTTCGAAAATATGCGGGAGATCTCCCGCAGAAATACCTACACCAGTATCGCAAACCCGCACTTTTACCCTCTTACCATCTGAATCCAAGCTAGTCTTTAGGCTCAAGCTGCCGCCTTCCGGCATAGCCTCTATTGCATTAAGCAAAATCGCCAAGATGGCCTGTTGAATTTGTTCCTTATCACCCATTACTTCTGCTGCCTTTTTCTCGTAAGCCTTGGACAACTCTATGTTGTTCAATCTCAGGTGGTGCCTGACCAATTGAACACAACGATCCAGAAGCGCACACAAATCCACAATCGAGAATTCCGCCATCTGCCTTCTGGAAAAAAGCAAAAGATTATTGACTATGTTGCCGCAACGCTTGCTCTCCTCAGCAATCATGAATATATCCTTTTTCATGGATGAAATCTGTGCTTTAGTTAAATTGGGTGAAGCAAGTCTCTTCTCTAAGAGCCGGGCATAGGTCAAAATGCCGCTCAGGGGGTTGTTCAGTTCGTGGGCGACTGTGGCAGAGAGCTTTCCCACAGAAGCCATCTTCTCCATCTGAATCATGTGGGCTTGAATAGAGCCCAGCTCCTCTCGTGCCTTTTTCAACTCCGCGGTCATACTGTTAAAGGAATTAGCCAATTCGCCAATTTCGTCTTTCCTCTGAAAAGGAATAGTATAATCCAGGTTTCCCCGTGCGATAGCCTTGGTGCCTTCGGTCAACCTGCGTACTGGGGCGCGAATCAAACTCCACACTAAAAATCCTGTCACCAAGAGAACACTTCCTGCTAAGATGACCGACGCTAGTATTGTCTGCCGGCGGCTCCTGGCGATATCCGCATCCACCGTAGCCAAAGACATTTGCACATCTAAGACTCCTAGAATGAATTTCTCGTCCGGATGCAGATGACATCCCGAGCCATAGCAGGCAGGCTCATTCTCAATAGGATTGATTAAGGCCAAGAGTCGGTGTCCTTCAGCGGTCGGTATGATCCGATGGCGCTGTTTGGTGGCCAACGCCTTGAGAGGTTCAGGATACCTGTGACACATTTGACAAGCCTCTGAATTAATGGAGACTTTACTTAGCCTTTCTTCCTCTCGGGTGGTAAAAATAATGTTACCCTTCTTGTCGTAAATTCGAATCACCTCAAATCCCGGCATCTGGCTGAAGTTTTTGAATATCTGACGGATGTCTTCCTTTCGATTTATGAGCATGCTGTAGTGAATGGATTGTTTGATAAGGTCAGTAGTGCGGAGAGCAGCCAATTCGACCTGCTCCAGAAGGTCTCCAGCCTCGTTTCTTATGTTTATGAGAGTGAAGGAGGTCAAGCCCACAAACATGACCAAAAACAACCCAATAAAAAACTTTAATCCTAAAGGCATATTACCTTTTTCGTAAACTGACAGTCCAGGAATGGTTTTTCCAGTTAATCTTCTCTGCCTTAAATAATATACTTATCTTAAGACTAACCGAAAAGTATTTTTTTGTGTTTTTTTGAGAATTAAAGTGGAGGCGGATCTGACTATTGGCAAGATGAAAGGAGGCTTTCTCTGAATCTTATTTGCCCTAACCGTTTTTCAGCCCTAAAAGAATTCACCAAGCTTGTTTTCCTGTCACGATCAGTTCATCCGCCAACCCCAGGCATACTTGGTAGGGCAAAACTTGATGAAGATATTTAATATTCACTCCCCCATCCGGCAGGGTTTCCCCTATGTGGTTGACTTCCATACCTCTATGTTTTAGGAGGAATTTCAAATGTTGAGCTTCCTCCTCCAAGAATCTTTTCCCCATAAGCCCGGTATAAAATCTTTCCAGTTCCGAGTGATCCGGGAACCAGTCGATGGTGGCTAGCCAACCTTCCCCATGAGGATATTGTTGCACCAACTCTGGGCATTGGGTTAGTCTGTAATTTGTTTGGACCAGACGTCCAGAGAGGGGAGCAGTTAAGAAAACCGTTCCCACCTGGGTAACTATCTTGCCGAACACCTGATTCTGTATTAGGTGTTTATCTAAATCACCTAACTGAACTTCTACCGGGGGCGGAAGGACATAGGCCAGAAGCTGATCCACTCCCACCTTCCATTTTTGACCCTCTGTTCGACGGACCCACAAGTGAGTAGGGTGTAAATACAATTCTTCATCCACCTCACCCACAGAGAAAGTGAAAAAGAGGGGTAGTTCTCTCAAATCACTGGTTGACATTGAGACTCCGTCGGGTTGCTCCACAGTTTCAGATCTATGTTTCTTAAATTTGGAGCTCGTTCCTCTCGACCGAACCTGGGATCGCATCCCCTGGTCAAAATCACAGTGCTCACAATCATAACTAAGAGGACACAATTTAAAGGAGATCACTCCCGCAGTCATCCAGATGCAACGGTTCTGGGCGTTGTTTGATGGAATATTTTGTTTTTTAGAAACGTTATCTTTCATAAAATTGATCAGTTTTACAGAGGATATTTCTCCATAGGGCAAATGGTTAAAGTATTCCTCTATAGTCTGGGTGTTCCCGATGGACTGGCATTCGATTCACGATCCACCGGTAGGTTAAGATTTCAACGGTGATGATAGTTATGACTAAGATCAACTCCTTCCAGTGGAAGAATTCCCGATGCGGCAGTTTCCAGTTTAGAGCGATCAGTGAAACATTGAAACGGTTGATGATGACGCCAAGGATGGTAAAAAAGGCGGTGAATCGGATTAAAGCTACATTTCTCTTTCGAACTCCCCGGGCGAAAAGGAAACAGGGAAGAAGTACAAAAACAAAGACTTCCACCAGAAACCAATGTCCCCAGGAGGTATTCAAAAGGTTCCAATGGTTCCCGTGGGCAACGCCGATCCACTTCAGACAAAAGTAGGTGAAAAGGACCAGTGAGGCGGCTCGGCCCAAACCAATGGTAAGCCTATCAAAGCTGGCGGATCGGTGAGGGTCAATCTGTTCTTTGAATGCTCGGCGAGAGAGTGTGCTTTCCGCGATCACCATGGAAAGCCCGGCGAAGATGCTGGAGACAAAGAAAAAGAGCGGGATGAACTCAGAATACCAGAGAGGATGAAGCTTTCCCGGAGCAAGAAGGAACAGTGCGCCAAGTGCGGATTGGTGAAGGGTGGAAAGAATCACGCCAAAAATGGTGGCTCCAATGGTCACCTGCAAAGCTAATCTGCGGAATCTGTCCGCTCCCATCCATTCAAAGACAGCGGGGAAGAACTCCACCAACTGAGTGGAAAGGTATAAAGCCACATGCCAGCCTACTAAAAACAGGACAGAGGTTGTGCCAAAGGAGACAGTCATTGGGTAAGGCAAGCGCCACGGGCGACCTAAATCAAACAAAAGAAAGATCACGGCAAAGAGATAACCTATAAATCCTGTAAGCACAGCGGGTCGAACCAGGGAGTGGTAGTCTTTCAAACCAAAGATGTAAACGGCAGATGCCATTATGTATCCTGTGGCCGCCAGAGGGACACCGGTGAAAAGCCCCCAACTTAAGAAAAGTCCCCAAGGTTGGTCTTGTGAGGCGTGTGTTATAGCGCCCAGACCTTGTGTGAAACGCATCACCACAAAAGGAAGTCCAACCAAGATGATGACCCCTGCCACGATGTTAAAAGGCTTAATTAGACTTTTTATGTATTCTTTAACGGTGAGTCCTAAGAATATCCTCTCTTTCACCCAAGAATGAAAAACAGCCGTTTTCTCTGCATACTTGCTCATAGTTGATCCTCCTTTTCCGCTGGGATTGTCTCTTCATCCACACCCATCTGCTCCCGATGTTGAGTGAACATGTAAAAACCACCTAAGAGGGCAGGCCAAATCACAAGCACAGCAGGAACCATAGAAAGGAACCCTCTGGTTAATTCGGGATAGGGCTTTGTGCCAAGGTCCATAGGGAACCCAATCTGCTCAAAGGGAACTCCTGAAATATATAGCCAGGAAGTCCCTCCCACTTCATGTTCACCATAGATGTAGTCAATATATTTGTCAGGGTTCTCTATGATTCTCTTCCTGGCAAGTTTAATCAAGTCACTCCGCTTGCCGAAAGTCATAGCTTCCATGGGACAAGCCTCGACACATGCCGGAATGTCACCTTTCGAAATCCTGGTATCGTAGCACATAGTGCACTTTTTAACTTCGGGGGAAAATGGTTCATTGTATTCATAAGCTGGGACATTGAAGGGGCAAGCAGTCATACAGTACCGGCAACCTACACATACACCCTTGTTGTAAGTGACTGCTCCCTCCCGTGTTTTTGTGAAAGCCTTTACCAGGCAGGCAGAAGCGCAGGCCGGCTCGTCGCAATGTCGGCATTGGTGTTTAACATAGATCGGCTCTCCACCTGGGTTTGGGCTGGTATAGCGATTGACCACCGTGTAGGTTTGCGCGTCTGTCCTTCTTATCTTTTCAAAGACTGATTGATCTTCAAAAGGAATTTTCGGCGGGGGTAACTTATTCGCCTCGTTGCATGCGGCTTCGCAAGATCGACACCCGACACAACGAGTTAGATCGCTGAGAACACCAAAGCGATCGGGATAACCGGTAAACTGCTCTACCCCCAGCGCTGATTTAGATTTAGCGACTAAGCTTGCACCGCCAGCTGCGGCAATGCTCTTTAAAAACTTTCTTCGACTGATTCCCATAAGAGGTCCTCCAGATTGTTTTTTAGATCAAATGTCTGTTTTGAAATTTTTTCCTGTACTGTAACCTCTCCTAGTTTTTACCTATTGTCGTAGTTTGGCTGGTCTTTTTGGCATGACATTCAGAACAGCCTACGGGACCACCTCCCATCTCCTGGTGACAGCCCATACACTGCAGATGATATGCTCCTTTAAGACCCGGCATGTTTAAATTCTTAGGATCGAAGGGTGCCTCATGGCACTCTTTGCAAGCTAAAGTCTGTCCCGGCTGGTTGTGGTGATGACAGGTGACACAATCATCCGTCACCAGAGTGTGCCTGCCATGAGAGAATGACACCGGTTCATATACCCTTTCAAGAGCATTCAAGATGGACATCTTAGGTTCCTTTTCTGATTTCTTTTCCGCCGCCGCCTTTTGTGCCACTTTCTTGGTGTGACACTCAGCACAGGTGGTAGGACCCATCTCCATCTTTTTATGACAACCTACGCACTGGTGATGATAGGCATCCTTTAGACCCGGAGTGCTTGAGCCCTCGGAAACTGAAGTGGCATGACATTTAGTGCAAGGTGGAGTCTGACCGGCTTCGCCATGGTGGTGACAGACGGCGCAATCCTCAGCCATCAGGGAATGCATCCCGTGAGAGAATGTTACCGCCTCATATACATTTGCAACATAACCTAACTGACAAATCTCAGGCACATTTCCCGAGGAAGATATCTCTGTCTTTTTGTCTTCACCAGCATACGAAGCAATAGCAAAGCCAAGGCATAACGCCAACGCAATGCCCATTGTCGTTTTCCTGATCATCATATTCTCCTTGTTTACTATTTACACTTGTTGGCTCACACCTGTATTGAAAAAGTCTCGAGCGATTCTCTCCCATTGCTCCGAAGTTAACTCATCCCCTAAATCAGGCTTGATCTCTCCTCCTTCTTGTAGAACTGGGAAGCTGGTCGGCACCAAGGCAGCTACCAGGTGTTCTTTGACCGTTTGATTCCACCGCCCCAGCATCTCTCCGGAAAGAAGATTTCTTACTTCTTGAGCAATCCGTATGGGTGCAATTTTCAAAATCCAAGCCTGTTCCGGATTTTCCAGATTTAGAAGTTTTGGATTTTCGACAAACTTTTCATTCACCTCCACAACTTTACCACTTACAGGAGAGACCTGCACCAATTCTCTTTCGCCGCTTTTTATTTTCCAAACTTTATCCCCTTGGTAGATTGTATCGCCCTTTCGGGGTAGGTCAATCACTTGAATGGAACCAAAAACCGAAGGAGTGAACTTGTCCATTCCCACATTTACTAAGTTAGGTTGGACTACTTCTGCCCAAGTATGGCTGGGATGAGCGAAAATTCCCTTAATGATTTCGAAAGATCCAGCAACGGATTCTCTCATTGGAAGGTAACCAAGAGCGTTTAATACCCTCCAAAAAACAATGAATACTATCATAAACACAATAGCTATTAAGTATTCATTAGCTTTTGTTGTAAGTAAAAATTCCTGAAGGCTCTGCATCTGGAACTCCTTTCGATATTATATAGAGTTATCTCCATTGGACCTTTCGGCTTAATTTTTTTACTTATTCACTCACCCCAGTGTAAAAAAACTCCCGGCGTACTTTCTCCCACTGTTGAGGAGTCAACTCATCCCCTAAATCGGGTTTGATTTCTCCTCCTTCCTGCAAAACTGGAAACTCAGCCACGGTTAAGCTAGCTACCAACTGCTCCTTAACTACCTGATTCCAGCGAGCCCGCATATTCCCCTGGAGCAGATTTTGCAACTCTCTTTTTAATCGGAGCGGCTGGACTTTTAATATCCAGTTTTTCTTGGTATCCTTTTGCATCAGGAGTTTGGGATTGTCCACCAGATCTCGATTGATTTCTACCACTCTTCCACTGATCGGTGCAGTCTGAATCAGTTCCCGTTTCCCTCTTTTCAAACCCCAGGCCTTCCCACCTTGTTTAATCATAGTTCCTGGTTCCGGGAGCCTAAATCGCTCAACCGACCCGAAAACTGACTTAGTGAATGCATCGGTTCCAACAGCTACTAGGCTGGGCTCAATCACCTCCACCCAGGCGTGCCCCGGATGAACAAAAATGGCTTCCCCAATATGGACAGGTTTTCTTTTGAGTGCAGGCTCTTCTGCAACCGGAACGCGTTTCCTTTCGAGCCAGACGCCAGTTCCGATTGCAATCGCCAGAAATATCAGGCCAAATATTACTGACATTGTTATCACCTCGACTTTCTGTTAGAAGTTATCGGTTTCATTTCACTTGGTTATATTCGCAAAAGAGATGCCGAAATTTTAATGCTCACAATTTATGAAAGTAAAATTATATCAATCAATAAGTTATAACACTAAGATTTTTTTTGTTAAAACTCGAAATTGTGAAAAAAATCACAATAATGTAGAATATTTCGACGTTAATTTTATCAGATTGTAGAATTATTTGTCAACTTATTTGTATTCAATAAGAAAATAATGTTGCAATAATCAACATCAAGAGTTGTTAAATGCAACATTTTTGATTTTTGATAGTAGAGAAATACAATTTCCGAGTTGAAAAAAGAGATTTTGAGATTTGGTTTGTTTTTTCCAAAGGTTGAATTATATTTTAATGGGTTTGTTTTTTAGTTAAAATCCTTTAGTCTATGACCTTTAACCTGTTAGCGGCTTAACTCTAAGGTTTCGAAATGAAAAAATATTTTCGGGTATTATTCATCATTCTCTTGATTGCATTTTCATTTTTCGATGGGATTGCAACTTCACATAGAACAGTGGTTACAACCCTCCCCGCGGATTATCCTGAAGCCATTCCCCAGAAAGGTCCATATCTTTCGGAGGTGACTTCAAACTCCATCATCATAAGCTGGCGGACGGTGGGTCAAGATAGTTCGGTCATTCTGTACGGGCTCACGCCTGTATATGATTACGAGGAGAATGATACCACACTTACCACTGCT
>JBDROD010000407.1:0-2726 GCA_043810415.1 Candidatus Zixiibacteriota bacterium
TTCCAGGCTCAGGGAAACGTTCCCCGCCGCTTTTCCGGCGGGGTGGTTCGCCTGGTGGCGGTGCTGATAGTGCTAATCCTCGCCTGGTTGATTGCCACGTACAAGCCCCAGTGGCGTTTGTTGCGCTACGGTCTCCCCTTCGGCTATGCCATAGCCATTTATACCAACCTGCACGACACGGTTCATTTTGTGAATCCTAGCGACGTCCATAAATACTTTATCCGGGTCGATGCTTTTCTGTTTGGGATTCAACCCTGTGTCTGGGCAGAGCAGTTCATCCACCCCCTGCTTACCACGATATTTTCGTTTTGCTATGCCATGTATCTGGTCTTCGCACCCCTGGTAGCGCTGGTTTTATTTTTCCAGAAAAGGTATAAGGAATTCCGTTACACCTTGGTCTCGGTGATTTTTTGTTACTATCTGGGCTATTTCGGTTATATCCTCCTCCCGGCTGCTCCTCCCCGCTATACGCTCCTTCCGGAATTTACCCGCTCCATTCATGGTCCGCTGCTGGATGCCTCCATGAAACTCATAAACATCTTCCCCTCCACCAGCCGGTGTGCTTTCCCCTCCCTCCATGCTGCCATAACCGTTCTCTCCCTTCTTTTCGCCTATAAATACTTACGCTGGCTTTTCTGGATTCTTCTCCCCTTTGGCATAGGACTGCTTTTGGCAACAATTTACCTGCGTCATCACTATGTGGTAGACCTTCTGGCTGGTTTTGTCCTGTGCGGTATCTCTTTCTGGCTGGGACCCAAGATAGAGGATCTCTGGAGCAAAAAGGTCTCGATCGTTCATGGGGAAAAAGCTTACTGAACTAAGATAAAATATCCTTGCCGTTTTACCTTTCTTGTCTGCTGGTAAGGAACTGCACGAAAGTAACTGTCAAATCACCGAAACTCCCCATAGCTCCTTATACTCTTTATGGACTTAACGAAATCAATATTTCTTGTGTCGGATCACTTGACCCAAAGGAAAGATATGGATATATTATATTGAAGATAAATACCGGGGAAAACGTATGAAAAAAAGAATTCCATTCCGGATATACAAAGATGACCAGGCGAACTTGAAATTCCTTCAAGATAAAACCATTTCGATAATAGGCTATGGTAATCAGGGAATGGCTCAAGCGCAGAACCTGAGAGATTCGGGATTTAAGATAATAATTGGTTTACCTAAAGGGAACAAAGATGTCAAGCTAGCCCTAAAGGATGGTTTTGAAGTATACTCAAACGAAGAGGCAACCCGTCTTGGGGATGTAATCTCCATACTTGCTCCGGACCATCTCCATAAGGAAATATATCTCCGGCAGATCGAGCCCTATCTTCTCCCCGGTAAAACCTTGGTTTTTGCCTGTGGATTCTCCGTTCATTTCCAGTTGGTTGTTCCACCCGATTTTGTGGACGTGATTCTGGTGGCGCCCCACGCACCCGGTAGAGTGATGCGGGAGCTTTTCATTGACGGAAAAGGTGTCCCTGCTTTCATCGCCGTAAATCAGGATAACCAGGGGAAAGCGAAAAAAACCGCTTTAGCATATGCCCAAGCCATCGGCTGTACCAGAGCCGGGGTATTCGAAACCACTTTTAAGGATGAAGCCATCGGAGATCTGTTCGGGGAACAGGTGGTCCTATGCGGGGGACTCTCCGAACTTTTGAGGACCGGCTTTGACGTTTTGGTGGAAAGCGGTCTCCCTCCCGAAAACGCTTATCTGGAATGCATCCACCAGCTCGACTACATCGTGAATATCATAAAATCCGATGGAATAGCGGGGATGTTTGACCGGATCAGCAAAACTGCGGAATTCGGCTCCTATATTTCCGGCAGAAGAATTATCAGCGAAAAGACCAAAACGGAGATGAAGAAGATCTTAAGGGAAATCCAGGATGGCAAATTTTCAAAAACATGGATGAAAGAATACGAAGAGGGGATGAAGAATTACTCTAAATTTAAAAAACAGGTAACCAATCATCCCGTAGAGAGAATCAGCAAAAGAATCAGAAGTTTGTCCAAGTAGATATTTTTGGAGTCTCCAGTTTCAGCTTGATCATAAATTTCTTAAAAATAATTCTAATACATCTCGCCTAAAGGCGAACATTCCAATGGACTTATGCTTTCGAAAGAAAAACTCAAAGAGCTTTTCAAATTAAAGACCAAAAAGGGGCGAAACCAGGAGGGGAAATTCTTGATTGAAGGACTCCGCCTGTGTGAGGAAGGATTGAATTCTTCCTGGGTTATCGAGTCATTTCTTCTAACCTGTGCATTTGAGGAGAAAATTAAAAATAAGGAACTCTGGAGAAAATTGCAAAGATCGAACGCAAAATTGATTAAAGTTAAGGCTCGCGACTTGGAAAAACTGTCTGATACGGTGACTGCATCAGGGATTATGGGTGTAGTCAGAATCAAGAGGAATCCGGAAAAAGAATTATGGAAAGAGAGCTCAAAGCTTATCCTGGCACTGGATGGTATCCGTGATCCGGGAAATGTGGGAACAATGATAAGAACTGCGGATGCCTTGGGGCTGGATGCAGTGATCTTGTCTGATGATACCGTGGAATTATATAATCCCAAGGTGGTCCGTTCCACCATGGGATCGATCTTCCACCTTCCTGTTTTTGATGAGATAGATTTGGAGAAAATGCTCCCGGAATTGAAGAAAAATAATTTCAGAATACTGGGCACCGATGTTCGAAAAGGAAAGAGATTGGATAGCGTTGATTATTCCG
>JBDROD010000408.1:0-3930 GCA_043810415.1 Candidatus Zixiibacteriota bacterium
AAAAATAAAAATTCAAAATGTAAAAACATTTCAATGCAAAATTCAAAATGGAATAGGACCTTAAACATAACGGTTGATAATTTTAGGTTTTGAATTATGGTTATTAATTTTGCATTCTGAATTATCAAGATCGTCTTCCCATCTTTCCTTTAGAGTATAGGCAAAGGCAGATGGGAGACGCAGTTGAAAACGGACCATGAAAACCCAGCTTCCCGTTGCCATTGCCTTTCTTTCCGGATTCATCATGGTGGTGGCTTTCTTCGTCCCGGAACATCATCTGGAGAATTTCAGCCAGAATCTGCTCACCTTCGTCACCATTGTGGGAGGTTTCACCCTGCTTTTGGGCATCGTGAGCATCATGCGAGCCAACCTGCAGGGGGTAAGCAAAAGAGAGAAGGAGTGGGGTTTCAAGTTGATTTTGATATTGACCTTAGTGACCATGTCGATCTCCAGCATCATCTGGGGGACGCATGAGGGGACGGTTTACCACTGGATGTTTCAAAACATGCAAGCGCCCATGATGTCGACCATGTTCTCGCTTCTGGCATTCTTCATTGCATCCGCTGCCTACCGCGCTTTCAGAGCACGCACCAAGGAGGCGACCATCCTTTTAATCACCTCGGTGATCGTGATGCTGGGAAGGATTCCATTGGGTCAATTCATATGGCATAAGCTGCCGGAATACACCGACTGGATCATGGCTTACCCCAATCTTTCCGTGCAGAGGGGAATCATCATCGGGGCGGCTTTGGGTGCTGCGGCCATGTCGCTGCGGATAATCCTGGGAATAGAGCGAACCTATATGGGGAAAGGATGAACCTGGAACCAAAATCTCCCAAGCCCCTGATTTTCAGAAAGATCAGGCCCAAATACAGAAAGGCTTTGATACCTTTTTTGATCGTCAGCTTCATCGTAGCAGTGGTGCTTCTTCTTGTTTTTTATAGATATTTTTTCAAACCGGTCTTTGAAAAAAAAGGATCACTTCAGAGGAATACTTCAGTAGTTGTAATGAGATCGATAAGGATAGATGATGGGTATGAATGAAAGATTGAAGGTGTAAGGTTAAAGGTGAAAGGTGAAAGGTTCAACCTTAAACCTTAAACCTATCACCTAACACCTGATAACAAGGAGGTACACATGGTAAGAAAAAGCTTCTGGACGATTTTTTTCGCCATACTTTTAATATTGATCGGTATTTTGGCTCTTTTGGACAGCTTGGAGATGGTCGAATTCTGGCTGGCTTTGGGAAAGCTCTGGCCTTTGATTTTGATCGCTTTTGGAATCTGGCTTTTGTTTCGAAGACACTATTTTTCCCGGGGAGATACCGCTTATGTCCATGAGGGGAGAAAACACAGCAAGGCATTCGGGGATTTGAAAATCGACTCCACCGGCATCGACCCACATGGTATGGACGTGGAGATGGGATTCGGCGACTTGGAGGTAAATCTCACCAAAGCCAACTTCGCCGACAAAGAGAGCTTGGTTCAGCTGGCTTTGGGGTTTGGGGATATGACCGTATGGATACCTTCGGATATAAAAACGTCAGTCTCTGCCAGCTGTGGTGCGGGGGATATCGACGTTCTTGGGAAAAAAGATGAGGGTTTGAGTAACAGAATAGAGCATTAGGATGAGGGTTACGAATCAGCTCAGAAGAAACTGAAAATCACGGCAAAACTCGGATTCGGAGATCTGAAGGTTTCGAGAGTATAACGAACCTCTCCCGTTAGTTCCCCCTCTCTTTACAGAGGGTGTGTCATAATGTCATTTTGAGGCGTTAGCCGAAGAATCTTGTTTTCACAACTCATTAATACTATTAGATTCTTCGCTTTGCCCAGAATGACAACGGTGTGTTTTTAGGGGCCATGACACAGTCTAACAAAGGAGAGTGGATTAAGGGGATGAGGTTAAATATAAAGGAGGAGTTATGGCTACACCATCCAAAAAGATCCCAAACATAAAAGTAACCGTGGTGAGCGTTAAAGGGAAATGCTCCCTAAAACACAAGATGGGCGATGAGTTTGTATTCAAAGGAGGGATCGCTCCCGGCGGTCTGTGTACGGAAGCGATGCTGACCGTGATACCGGTTGCCAGAACCCTGATGTTCGGCGGGACCCATTTTTGGGAGAAAGAGCCGGATGCCATCTCGGTCTGCTGCCCCGATCCGAAAAATCCGGTGGTGTTTGAAGTCCGAAGAGTGAGAAGTTAAAAATACAAAATTAAAAATTACAGTGTAAAATTCAAAATTGAAGGTAAAGGAGATAATAAACCACAAATAACTGATTACCAGGTGTCATGTTGAGCGAAGCCCTGTACCATTCGGTACAGGGCGGGGCGAAACATCTTTTCTTTGCAGATTTTAAGATTCTTCGTCCCGCCTTTGGCGGGACTCAGAATGACAAGGACGATTGTCCTTTATGTGTTAATTTTGATTTTTGAACTGCCATTTTGCACTTCGTCCTGAGACTCGGTGCCGAAAGGAATTTTCCGTTTTGAATTTTCAATTGGAGTATCTGCATTCAGGCAGATTTTAGGTCCAGCTGAAGCTTGACACTCCGAAACCGCCAAGGTATGAAACCTTGGCTACGCAGCTCCGGAGCCGCCAAGGTATGAAACCTTGGCTACGTGGTTAATCAACCATGAATAGAATAGTCGAGATATTCTCTAAGCTCAAGGACATCGACCGGCGGTATATCTTTCTTTTCATCGGCGCCGCAGCGTTTATCCCGCTGATCGTCCCTTTGGGGCTACCTTTAGGGGTGACCCCTTCCTCGCAGAATCTCTTCAATGCGGTGGACAACCTGAAGGAAGGCTCGGTGGTGATGCTCACCTTCGATTATTATCCCTCCACCCTTCCCGAAACCGAGCCCATGTCCTATGCAGCCTTAAGGCAGCTTTTCAAGAAAAACATCAGGGTGATCACCTTGACCACCATCCCTTTGGGAGCTTTGTCGGTGATGGAGGAGGTGGTCAAAAACGTTGCCCGGGAATATCACAAGGAATATGGGACGGATTACGTCAACTTGGGTTACAAGTATGGTTATGTGGCGGTGATGCTGGGGATGGGGCGGAACATCTCCGACATCTTTCCCAAGGATAATTATGACCACAAGCTGGAAGACCTCCCCCTGATGAGAGAGGTGAAAAATTACTCCAACGTCGATTTCATCTTCGTGGTTTCGGACAACGCCACCGTGGATTACTGGGTCTCTTTGGTCAATGCCCAATTCGGGGTTCCGATGGGGGCGGGAGTGACTGCGGTCATGGCGCCCAAATGCTACTCCTATTTGCAGACTAAGCAACTGGTCGGGCTTTTGGGAGGGATGAAAGGCGCTGCAGAGTACGAGAAATTAACCGAAAATCCGGGTCGAGCCACCCGGGGAATGGACCCGCAGTCGATCATTCATCTTTTGATCATAGTTTTCATAGTTTTGGGGAATGTGGGATATTTCGTGAGCAAGAATAAACCGAAGGAAAATTGAAAACCTCTCCCCCTGTTTCCCCCTCTCCGTTTCACGGAGAGGGGGACTAAGGGGGTGAGGTAGAAATTCAATATTCAAAATGAAAAATGCAAAATTACAATTCAAAATTTAAAATTATTTATCAAGATATTTTGATTTTGGAATTTTATCTTTTGAACTCTTAGTTTGATGGATCTATGAACTTTGAATTTATCGGAATCACCGTTGCTGCACTTCTCACCTTGTGCATTTACAGTTTTTTGTACAAGGACAATCCTTTCTACAAATTCGCCGAGCACGTCTTTGCCGGGCTCTCCGCCGGATATTACGTGGGACTGGTGTGGCATTCCATCATCAAGCAGCAGCTCATCGGTCCGCTTTTTGAGGAGCACCAGCTTCTTTTCGTGATTCCCGCAATCTTAGGACTTTTGATGTTCACCCGTTTTATTCCCAAGATCACCTGGATTTCGCG
>JBDROD010000409.1:0-4076 GCA_043810415.1 Candidatus Zixiibacteriota bacterium
TGATGGCTTTTTTCAGTGAACTGTTTATACTGCTCCACGTGGTATAAACCGCATCCGGCAAATGTTCTTGGATGCGCTTTACCTTTTCCGTCTCACCTTCGACGAAAATCAATGGGAGGTGACGTGTGGTTTTCTGATGACGAATAGCCAAAGCGATGTCTCGTCCCTGGGATGGCAACCGCGATAGGTCTATGACCACAGCATCGGGAGGATCATTCCGTAAATCGCGGAGGAGATCGGGTCCGCTTGGGATATTATAGATTACCTCATAATCCAAACGTTCAAGACGATTTGCCCGCTCCTTCGATTCTTCAGAATTCCAATGGATCAGGCGGATTCGATTCAAGGTTAATCCTTCGGATCAGACAACTCATTCTTAACCAGATTACTTAAGGTCAATATCCTTCCATCATAAATGATGCCAAACACGCCGTAAACTGATGTTCCCGGGCCTCGGGTCTACTATTCTTTCATCTCCAGATGCAAGCGGTGTAATAACCGATGGGCTACCGGTGCTACGAGAATGGCAGCAGTCACCAAGAATACTATGCCGGAAAAAAGCGCATAGAAAGAGGCAAATAGTTTACCCCCATTGGTATGTAGCTCATTTACCGGCCCCATGCCACCCAAGATCATGGAGGCATTCAATAGGGAATCGAGCCAGGGGAGTCCCTCGGTTATATGATAACCCGCGATCCCGATAAACAGCGAACCCGAAATCACCGCTAATGCAGCCAAGGCATGCTGGATTACGCGCCGGATGAAAAGATGTTTTGGTAATAGTGGCTGTGAACGGTGTTCATACATGGAACATCTCCTTTAGACCCTCTCGAAATGGGATTACATCACGTGTAAGGTGCTTCTGCCAGTTGCTTGCAGTTCCGATCTACTTAATCAGTCGCGAAGGATCTTTCAAGTCAATATCATACCAGTTTGTATGTCAACCCTAAAGAGAGAGTCTGCTTTAGCCGCCCCCCCAGGCGAACCTCCTTGTCATATAGAAATTGTACATAAAGGTTTACCATGAGGTACTTGGTGATATTGGCCGAAAAGATATTCTCCCAGTTTACATCGGGGGATTTCCAATAGTCCTGGTTGGGCAGTCCTTTGAGCTTCTTCGATTCGGAGTAAAAGAGCGCCTGGAATACGGTCAGCTTGCTGGTATAGGTTAATTTCTCATGCGCCAGCGGAGTTTTGAAATCATCCACCAGCAAAAAACCTCCGTCATTGCTAGTTTTGTTCTCCCGTTTGCCTGCCACTTTATCTACCAGCGCCTGCCGGTCCAAATGTTCGCGTAAACCCAATCCCAAACGGGTAGTCCATTCCCGCTTTTCCTGTTTTATCCAGACCCGGGCAATACCGAAACTTTCGGTGAAGGTTGCCGGATTAAGGAATCGACTCTTTTGCGGATCGCTGACGTCATAAAACTGTGTCTCTATCCTGCCAGCCAAGAAAGGATCCACAAATCCGCCTAAGGTGAAACGAAACACCGTTTCGAAATCGATAAGGTCGGTCGACTTGACCGGCTTAGCCCATTTTTTCGTATCCTTATCCTGGTTGTGGGTTTGCCCAAAAGAAAGACTAAGAGTGTTTTTGTTATTGAGCTTAGGATTAAGTTGCTTTTCCGCCAGTGAATTGGAGTTGAATGTCCAGGACAGTGCTCCGGCCTCACCTCCCACCCAGTTATCGCTGTAAGCATTTTGCGTTAAAGTAACGTTGGCGTCCACCGAGAGATTCCACGGATCGGCCAGAACAGCAGGTGGTATGACCATGACTAAAGTGAATAACAAAGAGATCGGTAAGATTCTCATCGTACCTCCTTTTTAATTTTTCGTTAAAACCTAAAGGAAAAGATGTTAATGGACACAGCTGTCAAAATAATAATTATTCCAGGAATAATCGCTGCAATTTTTCACATCCCCTTTCCTACGGATTTTCAATCACCTGGCGATAAGGAGGATAAGCAGAATTCATCCGTCCGACTAAGGGAATTCAGGGGGTTCGCAATTCTTTTCTACTTTTTATAAGAATTTTCTAAAGATTTATTGCATCTAACACAATTCTGCAGATACCATGAAGTCTTCGCCCCGCAGGAGCAGGTCCAGTATTTTTCCTGATGATTTAAAAAGGAATCTATTCCCTTTTCTTTGATCATTTTCAGATTCGGAATGCAATCAGCATGATGCACCATCCCGTCGTCATTGAACTCTTTCAATATGGTACACGGGAAATCGGTGCATTCACCGCAGTGGGTCAAACCCTTGCTTAGGGCGCAATTCCGGATTTTGCAGTCTCCGCGTTGGCTGTCCTGGCGGCAGCCGGGGCAGAATTCCAGCTCGGCATTTTTGTATTGGTCATATTTCGCCGGCATGTTCTTGATATGTTCTCGGCTGTCTTCATCAAATGCCACTTTGAAGCTGCAAGCACCGCAGTACAAACCACAGTAAGCCAGTAAATTTATATTTATTGTCATAATAATCCTTAGTGCGATTGACGGAATGCAAAAGCACTGAGTTTTAGTTATCTAATCCGAATACAAATCATTTTGTTTTCTTCAGCATCGGATGGGAGTTTTTGTTTATACCTGTGGCAGAGGAATTGCGGATGTCGTGAGCCAGAACTATTGAAGGCAGGGCGTCCTCCAAGCCGAATCCTTTTCCCGACAGGACTTCTTTGTAGATTATGGTATGCAGATCGGTGAATCCTTCGGAGAACTCGATCTCCTCTCCGTCCATAACGATGGAGCGGTGTGTTCTTTTATTGTTTTTTTTGCATTCTGCGGGCAAATCCTGCTGATCGATGGAGAGATACCATTTCACCCGGGCATTTTCCAGCTCCAGGTATCCGGCGGTTTTAACCACATTGGCGATATGGACCTCGCTGTGCTCGACCTTTCCGAACAGCCAGATCAAAAGATCGAAAAAATGGATGCCAATGTTGGTGGCCAAACCGCCCGAACGCTCGAGATTACCTTTCCATGAAGCTAAATACCAGGGTCCTCTTGTGGTGACGTAGGTAAGTACTATATCCCTCTTTTTTGCCTGCACCTTCCCCTTCAATTTCTCTTTGAGGGCAATTAAAGAAGGATGAACCCGCAGTTGAAGAACGGTATAGATCCTCTTGCCGCTCTCCTCTTCCAACTCCTGCAGCGGTTTGATATTCCAGGGATTGAGCACCACCGGCTTCTCGCAGATGGCATCCGCACCCACCCGCAGAGCGAACCGGGCGTGGGCATCGTGCAGGTAATTGGGTGAACAGATGCTGACGTAGTGCACCCGCTTGTTCTCATCCCCCAGACGGCGAAGTTTTTCGATGTGCCGGTCGAATCTCTCGAACTCGGTGAAGAACTGCACCCCTTGGAAGTAGCTATCCAGTATCCCGACAGAATCGTGCGGATCTACTGCCGCCATCAGGCGGTTGCCGGTCTCCTTGATGGCTCTGATGTGGCGCGGGGCGATATAACCCGCCACGCCGGTAATGGCAAAATTTTTCTGTTTCATAGGTTTTGTTAAGTTAGTGTTTTTTTGTCAAGAGGCATGTGTACCTAACGAATTTGCTGCCTCCCTCATATCTGTCCCCTTGTTATTAGTTTTCTTATTAAAGCGTTAAGGTTTGATGAGCTTTCCATAGCTTTCTTGAATCCTTCCGGGTCAGTCCTCATTCTCTTCTCCACATAACGATTAACTCGTTCCTTAAGTTCAATAGGCAAAGGTCGATCGTCTCCTGTAAAATGAGTAATATCCTCTGGGTCGCCCCAAATAGGAAAATGTTTATTTAACTTTTTTAGCGCATCCTTTTCACTGAGTCCATCTGTTTCTTTATATGCATTGTAAGCCCACATCTTCATAATGCTATCAAATGCTACCATCATTCTTCTTTCAAGATCATGCATATTCCACCACCACCTGATGTCCTCATCTCTAACTCCCTCTTTCCTCTTTATCGCTAACCTAGATTTCATCTCTTCTTTTGTAAATTCTTGTTCTAACATCCGGTCACCAGTGTCAAGGGGTAATTTGGATTTTGGAAATTCTTCTTATGGGTATTCGCCCGGCTCCATTCAATGGCAGCCAAGG
>JBDROD010000410.1:0-4447 GCA_043810415.1 Candidatus Zixiibacteriota bacterium
CCGATGCATATAAGAAACCCCTTCCCGCTCGACTATATTCATCCCCATACCGGCGGCATCCAGAATGACATCCACAATATGATCGTTTAATAGATTGACTTCATCTATATATAGGATCCCCCTGTGGGCTGACGCAAGCAACCCTGGCGTAAAACGCCTTTCCCCCTCCTTTATAGCATGCTCCAGATCCAGGCTTCCCAATACCCTGTCCTCGGTGGCTCCAAGGGGCAGATCGACGACCCTTATCTTTCTTTTTTCCATGGGGAGATCGATACCAAGTTTCACCTTTGCCTTGCATTCAGGACACAAACGTTCATATTCATGAGGATCACAATTAAACGGACATCCCGAAACCACCTCGATCTCCGGCAAAACAGCGGCCAGCGCCCGGACAGCCGTTGATTTTGCTGTCCCCTTTTCTCCCCTTATCAACAACCCGCCCAGAGAGGGGCAGATCGCATTCAAGATAAGTGACCGTGTCATTTTTTCTTGACCCACAATGGCCGAAAATGGATAGAGTTCCTTCTTTGTCCAATCCAAGGGTATTACCTCTAAGAAAGTGCCTAAAGCGGGCAAAAAATGCAAGCTCAAAGATCAAGGCTCAAAGCTGAAAGCAAGAGAAGAGTCTTTGGGTTTTTACTTTGAGCTTTCAGCCTTCAGCTTTCAGCCCAACAAGGCACTTTAACTTTATTGATGCCGATGCGCATGCACATGTTTATGTTTATGAGGATGAGTATGAGAAATAATCCCCGCTATCTTTCCTTCTTCCACACCTGGTTTCTGGAAAGGTTTTCTCCGCATCCTGTGCTGAAGAGCCATATCCGCCGCACTCTGGACATCCTCTTTCAAAACTTGTCTTCGCCCATTCAATGCAGCTATAGTCTTCGATGCCTTCATCATCATAATGTCTGCCCTATGGCCATCCACATTCATATCAATGGCAATCTGGGCGATTAGATACAATATGTCATCGGAAACAGTAACCTGCTCTAACAGTTCTTTGGCCTGAACGATAGCCTGCTGGAGTTTTTCCTCCTCTGCTTTCCAGTTCTTTTGAAAGCCGGCAGGGTCTTGCTCGTAAAATGCCCTTCTCTTGACGACCTCAACCCTTTGATCAATATCCGCTATTCCTTCGATATGAACACACAGCCCAAAACGATCAAGAAGTTGCGGGCGCAATTCACCCTCCTCTGGATTCATAGTCCCGATCAGGATAAACTCTGCAGGATGAGAATAGGAGACTCCCTCTCTCTCTACGACATTGACGCCCATTGCAGCGGAATCAAGAAGCACATCGACAATATGGTCGTCAAGGAGATTGACTTCATCCACATAGAGGATTCCCCGGTTTGCCTCAGCAAGGATCCCGGGCTCGAACCGTTTTTCCCCCTTTTTTATTGCCCGCTCTATATCAAGGGCGCCGACAACCCTGTCTTCTGTTGAACCCACAGGAAGTTCGACCACCCGTGTTTTTCTCTTTTTGACAGGGAGATTCTCACCAGTTTCAAGACGATCCATACACTCCTGGCACATGCTTCCTTTCTTGTGAGGATCGCATCCGAATTTACAGCCGTCAATCACCTCTATTTCCGGCAAAAGGGCTGCCAGCGCCCGTACTGCGGTTGACTTTGCGGTGCCCTTTTCGCCCCGGATTAAAACCCCGCCGAGTTTCGGATTGACAGCATTTAGAATAAGGGCTTTTTTCATTGTTTCCTGACCGACAATGGCCGTAAAAGGGTACGTTAAATTTTTATTTTTCATTTTTTCTCCCCACGAACTTTGAGTGCCTAAAATGAACTAAAGTTTGTTAGAAAATCTATGATTCCTACAGCAAATATCCGTGTACGTTTTTCAAGATCTTTGGCAAATTGTTTGTTATCCATTTTTTCAACTTTAGGCACTTTAGCGCACTTTAGGCACTTATAACTTTTTTCTCTAATTCATACTCAGAAAAAGGAAAAGAAAAGCCCCACGGCAGAGCATCCCTAAGCCGGTTGAAACCAACAGGATACTTGATCCTAATGAAAAACCGAAGATCGATGTATATTTGGCAAAAGAATACCTTAAGGTAAATATGGGAAGCATCAACAAACTCCCGAGAACACAGGCTGTAATCGCCTGCAAATCAGTCAATATGCAATCTTTAAGCATAGCTCCGAGAGAGGTTGCCCCCACCAGCGGGCTGAACATATAAGTGCCAACCGGAAGAATACATGACGGAGGAAGTTTAAAAAAATCCGTCAATGGCCGGACATAATCTACCAGCCCTGTTATAACACCATTATTAATCAACAAAAATATTGTGAAAGTAGTCAATATAAATATGGCGCTTATCTTCAAAAAAATCTTTCTCTGACGGGTAAAAGCTAAAACAAACACTTCGCCGAATTTCCTCCCAAGTTTCCTCTGGGTTGTCATGCCGGTATTGGCAGAATTTGGATCAATTGAACGTACTTCTGACCCAGGGCCTTTCAGTCTCATCCTCCCATATACGATAACAAAAAGCGTCTTGATAATACCTGAGACAATAAAGGTTAAAAAATAAAGGAGACCCACTTTGATACCCAGCAGGGGAATCATTACCGGAATCTGATATGTAAAAGTCTCCTTTACATAAACCGGGGTTGTGTTAAGGAGAGCGCTGAGTAATGTTTGCCTGTCATCTATTCTCCCTTCTTGATGAAGTTTTGCCAGCATAGTATTTCCGGCAAGGACCGACCCAAAAGAAACCAAAAAAGTTACACTGGCTTCATGGGGGAGATTGGCAAGTCTGGCAAGAGGCCGACCCATGAATTCCAATTTCTTAAACAGGCCTGCTTCTATTAACACCTGAGAAACGTACAAAGAAACAAACATGATGATCAATACCCTCGGAACGATGTGCCAGGTATCGATCACGCTTTGTACAAAAATGCTACTCATCGAAGTGCCTAAATCCTTAAATTCCTAAATCCCTCAATCCCTCAATTTTTACTTGAACTCATCCATAAAAGAGAATTTCTTCTTTGACCACTCTTTCACATCTTTCTTGGTTATTATATCGATACTGCCTCCCTGGAAATCTCCTTCGACATCGCCCATCTTCTCTTCCATCCATCCTTCGATCTCAAGATAATGTTCCTGCAATTCCTTCAAGACTTCAGGCTCTGCCTCCCAGACCCCGCGCTTTTTTGCTTCAAGAAGTCTCCTCGCCATCTCTTCCAGTGCCCATGGATTGTTTTCTTCAAAGAACTTTCGGTTCTCTTCGTTTATGACAAAGGTTCTGGTAATATCATCAAATATCCAATCTGCGACGACCTCTGCTGATGCGTCCCATCCATAAACACGACCCACGCGTTTGGCTATATCGCTTGCGCCCTTGTACCCGTGACGTTTCATCCCTTCGATCCATTTTGGATTCAAGAGCGTTGTGCGGGCAATCCTTTCCATTTCATCCTTCATGTCCCTGGTATCCGGGTGTCGCGGATCACTGGTATCCCCCCAGTAAACCTTTGGCTCATTGCCGGAAACCGTTTTAACAGCCGCATACATCCCCCCCTGAAAATCATAGAAACAGCAGCAGTCAAGAGGGTCTGACTCGTCTGAAGCAAGTTTATGAAATGTCGCGTCCACAGTGCTTAATCTATCGGCATATTCTTTGTGGGAAATCTCTCCCCAAGCGCCATTTCCGTAAGCATACCCACCTTTTTCTATATATTGCTCTCCGATATCGTTGATTGTTTCCCAGGCGCTGGCGGCGATCATCAAACTCACCCCGCCTCCCCCATAGGCGCCGGGCTGGGCGCTGAAGAGACGATATGTTGCCCGGCGATCCACCTTTTCTTTATCAAAAGACCCTTTAGCCTTTGACCTTTCCTTTTCCCGGTACTTGTTCACATGTTTTTTTATGAAGTTGTATTTCTCCGGTTCATTTAAGTGGGCAATCTTAATTATGGTCTCATCAATGAGATCTATCAAATGCGGAAGGGTGTCGCGAAATATACCACTCGTTCGGATGGTTACGTCTATCCTCGGCCTTTTGAGTTCCTTCAAGGGAATAGGTTCTGCGCCTTTGACAATCCCGGATTCCGCCCACACAGGCCTTGCCCCCATAAGATATAATATCTGGGCGATCTGTTCTCCGTCCGCCCGGTAAGTGTCAATGGCCCACAGTACCATGCCGATGTTCTCAGGGTAATTTACTTTCTGGTGGAGGTATTTATGAAGCAGGTTATCTGCCATTCTTACCCCTACCTCCCAAGCTGCTTTGGTAGGAATAGTTCTGGTGTCCACACTGTAAAAATTCCTGCCTGTGGGAAGAACATCTATCTTTCCTCTTGTTAAGAGACCGGAAGCGCCAGGCTCAATATACCGTTTATCCATTCCCCTTAATAGCTGGGGAATCTCCCTGGCCGTCATCTCCAGTTTTGGCGACAGGAATTCTTTGGCCCAGGTAATCAACTCAACC
>JBDROD010000411.1:0-3126 GCA_043810415.1 Candidatus Zixiibacteriota bacterium
ACGTGGTTTTGAAAAAAGATGCCAAATTCACCGTGATGAACATAGGCTTGATGGGGGAGAGATTCATCGCGGCAGAGACCGGACATTCCGACAGCCTGCTGGACCTTTCCCAACCGGCTCGGGGATATTACGATGTCGGCATCCCGGAGGTAATGGGACGGATGAGTGAGCTGATCGATGCGGTCAGAAGGTTGACCGGACATCTGGAGAAGGTGATCGGGACCGAATCGTCCCAGGAAGCCCTGATCCAGACCATTGAGAACGTCAAAACCATCTCCCAGAGAATCGACACCCTGTTGCAACATAATCAGGCGAAGCTCAACCAGACGGTAAGCGATCTGTCACAAACCTCCACCGAACTTAAGCAGATGCTGGTATCCAATAAAGATAAAATCCAGAGCACCGTGGACAACTTCAGCTCTGCTTCCGGTAAGCTGGACAACATCACCACCACCCTGGATTCCCTCTCCTTATACCTCAAGAACATCACCGCCCGGATCGAAAGCGGGGATGGAACCTTGGGACAGCTTTTAAACGATACCACCCTGTATGAGCAGATGAAGAAAACCACCCAGAACGTCGACTCGCTGATAATGGATATCAAAAGACATCCGAAGAAGTATCTGAAGATAAGTATTTTTTAACTAGGTTTCGGGAAAGCGTTTGCTCGTTGGAACGGTTACGTATCGTTAATCGAATATCGTTTGTCGTGTAGAGAACCAATACGAAACACGAAGCTGATTCACGATACCTAAAAGTAATCGAAACCGTAATTCGATAAACCAACGACTAAGCTCAATCTTACCCCTTCATCCAAAAATAAAAGGGACCATATAACCAGGGAAGGATACTATGAAAAAAATCAAATTCGCTTTCGTCATTCACAACCATCAACCCATCGGCAATTTCGAGCACGTGTTCGAATATGCCTTCACCCACAGCTATCTCCCCTTTCTGGAGATACTGGAACGACACCCCCGGTTCAAGATCGGCTTGCATTTCTCCGGGATTTTGATCGAATGGGTACAAAGAAATCATCCCGGGACCATGCAGAAGCTGAAAGCCATGGTTAAGCGGGGTCAGATAGAGATGCTCACCGGCGGGTATTACGAGCCGATCCTGGCGGTCATCCCGGACGAGGACAAGCTGGGTCAGATCGAAAAATTGACCGGATTTTTAAAAAAAGAATTCGACACCGAGCCGACGGGGATGTGGCTGGCGGAAAGAATCTGGGAACCCCATCTTCCCAAGCCCATATCCCAAGCCGGGGTGAAGTATACCATCGTGGACGATTCCCATTTCAAATATTCCGGGCTTTCCGACGAGCAGCTTTTGGGGTACTATCTCACCGAAGAGGACGGGCACGTTCTGGCGGTCTTCTCCTCCTCCAAATTCCTGCGATATTCCATCCCTTTTCAGGAGCCGGAGGAGACCATAAAATACTTCAAGAAGATCGCCTCCGAGGAGGGGGACAATCTGATCCTATACGGGGACGACGGGGAGAAATTCGGAGTCTGGCCCCATACTTACGAACACTGCTTCAAGGACCGGTGGATCGAAAGATTCCTGGAGATCGTCGAAAGGAACGCCGACTGGATCGAGATGATCCATCCCCGGGATGCCTTGAATCTCCTCCCCACCAAGGGGAGAGTGTATCTCCCCACCGCCTCCTACCAGGAGATGATGCAATGGGCTTTGCCCCCCCGCGCTTTTAACGAATATGAGGAGTTTGAACATATTCTTAAAGAGCAGAAACTCTACGACCGCTTCGGCATCTTCGTCCGGGGCGGCTTCTGGCGGAATTTTCTGGCAAAATATCCCGAAGCCAACCACATGCATAAAAAGATGCTGGAGGTCAGCCGGAAGATCAGACAGGTAGAGGAAAAGAAACGGGTAAACAAGACCAAGTTGGCTTTTGCCCAGGACTCATTATGGAAAGGGCAGTGCAACTGCCCTTACTGGCACGGGGTATTTGGCGGGTTGTATCTACCTCATCTCCGTTCCGCGGTTTACCAGAATCTGGTCCAAGCGGAAAAGCTGGCGGATGAGCTGCTCCATACCGAAAAAACCTGGGTGGAACACCAGATTTTTGATTTCGACCGGGATGGTCAGGATGAGCTATTGGTCCATACTCCGGTCTTTGGTTTATATTTCTCCCCCTCTTTTGGCGGGAATCTATACGAGCTGGATTTCAAACCCAAAAACGTAAACCTTTTGGATCTTTTGACCCGAAGAGAAGAGGGTTATCACCGGCAACTTTTGGAAAAGCAAAAGAAAGAATCAAGTCCGCAAAAAGAGGAGGTTGCTTCCATCCACGATATGGTTCTGACCAAGGAGGAGGGGCTGGAGAGATATTTAACCTACGACTGGTACCGGCGCGGCTCTCTGATCGATCATTTCCTGGGGGATTCAGTTACACTGGAGGGTCTCTCCCGCTGCCAGTATCCGGAACAGGGGGATTTCGTCAACCAGCCTTACCGCCACAAGATAGAAAACAGGGAAGGCGATTTGATCCTCACCTTATACCGGGACGGTTTCGTCTGGTTCGGGGAGAAGCGGGCACCTGTCACCGTGGCAAAAAGGATCACGGTAAGCCCACACCAGTCAAAGTTGGATATAGCGTATACTTTGATCAACAATCATTCGGAGAGAGTCAGCCTCTGGTTCGGGATAGAGCTGGGCTGGGGGATCGCCTGGAGAGAGGATGAAAAAAACTTCTGTTACATCAAAGCTTCCGAAGCTAAGAACAAAGAAGCGGTGATAATGGGAAATGCCGCCAAATGCTCGGAATTCGGGATAAACGACGATTATCTGAAGCTGGACATAAACTTCAAGCTGGATCGTCCCACCCCGCTCTGGCGCTTTCCGGTATACACCGTCTCCCTGTCGGAAGCCGGATTCGAAAAAGTGCAGCAGAGCCTGGTTCTCTTCCCTAACTGGAAGCTCTTTTTAGAGCCGCAGGAGAGATGGGAGGTGAAAATCCACAATAGCTTCAATCTCTTGAAGTAGGTGGGGCTTCCGCAGGATGCCCGACAACCTGAATCTTTTCCCCCTACGGTATTTTGCTTTTTTCTTTAAGCAGAGAGTCAGCCAAAAATAACATTTCTAGCGCTTTTTTAAAGTGCG
>JBDROD010000412.1:0-9960 GCA_043810415.1 Candidatus Zixiibacteriota bacterium
ACAATAATGCGGGTAAAAAACACAGATTGGAAAAATGGTATAAAGCTGCTAAGACAAAGGTAATCGGCGGTAAAAACAAAACGACCTTTGTTTTCAGATATCCCAAAGACGAGAGGATGAAGACGAAAACCAAAAGATAGGAGAGGCTGTAGTGCTCCGCATATCCAAAGAAAAGTTGTATGCTCCCCAGGCTCAGGAGGATCAGGAAGATCAAGATCCTCTCTTTATTTTGCTCCCCCCAGAAGTCCGCCAGAATAAAAACGAAGAACACGAAGATGATACCGGCAAGACAGCTGAAGAGTGCATAGAAAGTGGCTGAATCGATCTGCCACAAACTGCGGATAATGTCGAATGCCCGGAGATGGACGAAGATCTCCAAAGGCTCGGACCATTTGATCGAAAGCTGTCCCGAATTCATCTGGCTTATGATCTGAGCCCCATCCCCCAGCAGATGGGTTCGGTCCTTCAACCCCCAAAAAAGGAAGAAGAAGGGTAGACTGAATAATAAGTATAAGAATAATCTTCTCCGCTTACCGAAAATTACCCGGGCATGAAGAACACGGTTGAAAGAGGATAAAACCGAGCTAATCGCACCACGGAGGGAAGCGTTGACGGAGGGGACGAAAGCCAGAAACACCAGAACTCCGATCAACAGGCTCACCACCGCTGGGAAATAAGCCCATTGATTGAGTCCCCAGATCCTCCCCTGGGAAAAGAAACCTGCTATAATGTGAATGAGGAGGATCAGAAGACAGAAGACCGACAAAAGGACGGATAGACGGCTGGGATGGATAACCTGTGCCGGTTTCCTCTCTTTTTCTTTATTCTTCTTTTTCATTGGAATAATCAGTAACTATGTGCTATCCTTCCGGGATTTGATCCAAACCAGCTTTTGAGTCTATAGCAAGCCTTTGCTGCAATTCACTTACATAAAGTCTTTGCAAATAACCTCAAGCTTCGTCCTTTTGTCAAGCCAAAATTGGGTGGATCAACCGAAAAGAGAAAACGCCTGCCCGAACCTTTCGGTGGGCAAGCGTTTCCAAAAAACATACAGATGGATCAGATAGATATCGATACTTCCAATAGGTTAATCCCGACATCCCGATCGAGCGGCTGAGAAGCCGCGATCACCTATGGCAGAGGTCATTCCTGTTAGGCACATCCCTGCTGCGGTACGGGTCCGTTTTTGAACAGATAGTTGATCAAGTATACCACGTCTCCCACATCCACCACGCAATCTCCGGGACCGGTCACATCCCCCGCTGCCAGAGGATTTGGAGCCGGGCCACCTTTGAACAAGTAGTTGATCAGGTGAACCACGTCTCCTACGTCCACCACTTTGTCCCCCGTGGCATCACCTGGTACGTAAAGCCAAGGTGTCTTCAGCCAGCTAAGCACTCGCTGCAACACCAGCCCCGGCATGCTCAACCACTGTCCGTGGAAGTAACCCCCGCCAGCGTTTATCGCCTCAAATCCAAACCCAAAAAAGACCAGTTTGTAGTCCCCCTGAAATTTGATCGCTGCTATAGAATCGGTCAGACCAAAGTTATTGTCCGCATAAAACGATACCACATCCGCCAGTGAGTCGGGAATCAGATTATCCTTGGAGGTTTGGTTGTTTGCCCCCGGGGTATTCTCCGGCCAAATCCACAGGGTATCCCCCACCTCATCTCCCGGTTCGCCCGATACAAAATGACGGGAATTGTATCCCCCATAGCCCGCATGCAGATAATCACTTAAAAAAGAATTATGGAGAGGATCAGGGGAGGAGGATAAAACCTCCGCTACATCCTGGCTGGTCAAAAACAGCCGACCTCCATTGTCCAGATAGGCTTGCAAGCTTTCGATGTCTGCAGTAGAAAAGATGGAATCCCGGTGGTCCCCGGTAAACCAGATCACCGCGTTGAAGTTCGAAAAATCAAAGGTATCCGGAGTAGTGCTTTTGTTCCAGATATCGTATACCGCTTTCACGGAATCGAAGGCGGCCACAAAATAACCTTCCTGGTTGGTACCCAGAATGTCCGAACCCTGATCGTCATCCACCAGAAGTACGTCCCGACCCACGAAAATCACCACGGTGGTATCGGTGCTGTAAGTCACGCCGGTGGCAGAATCTCCGGTCACGTGAAAAGTGAAATATATCCTGCGGGCAGGGAAATTAGCCGGCACCTGAAATTGCATCGGATCCGAGGAGTTATCCTTTATATCCTTGGAAGCCATATTGCCCAGATAAGATTGATTGTCGGTCACGATGATTCCGCTGGTGTCTGCAGTTACGGTCACTTGAACGTTCCCTAATGCGCTCCAGACATTCTTCAAGGAAAAATCGAGTCTCGCCGTCTCGCCCGCTTCCACTCTGCCATCCCCGTCTCCACCGGCTTGATCGCTTACCCCGAAGCTTTCTAAACGCACCCGCGGGCGGTGAAAAATGTAATTTATCTGGTAAACGTACGATCCGATCTGGCAACACCCGTATTGGATGTAGAAGAATCCGTTCTCCCCCCAGCCGGGTCCCCAGCTGTTTTTCACGATCCAGGCTCCCTGACCATCGCACATGGTGTCGTCCCATCCTATGATCAGAACCGCATGGTTGGTACCAAAGTATTGCCGGTTGTAACATCCCCCGGTATAGGAGAAAAAGGTGTCTTCTACCGCCATGCTGCTTTTCACTGGCCCGGTGAGCAGAGCTTGCTTTATGGAATTCACGTTATTGGATACCGCGGTATAAGCCGGGCTGCCCAGCTTTGCCCATTTCTGACAATGGTAGGACAGACTGCAGGGATCGGTATCGTTCTGGTGGTAGGGCATGCACTCCTCGTCCACCGCTCCCGTGGTGCGGAAAAGATCGTAGCTCCAGGTCGAGTTCCCGCCGGTCTCGCATCCACCATTGGGGGTAAGGCATGAAACGCTCTGCTGTTCGGAGAGATCCATCTCCACCTCACCGTAAATTTTCACGAATGATTCCAGATGCGCTATCGCGGCAAAAGCCCAACATGAGCCGCAATCTCCTTGATCCGTTATGGGAGTGACCCCCATGGTCCCGTAAGGACCCACGTGCGTACGCCAGTCGAAGGTTGGATCGTATTTCGCTCCCTCCGGTGCCTCCAGTTTGGACGCTTTCTCCCACTCTTCCTTAACCCAATCGGGAGTAATCTCACCTAATCTTCTCTGTTTCTCCTCATGCGAAAGACCCGAAACCGAGGTTTTTCCTGCGGTCCAGGTGGGCTGGTAATCCTGCGGCGAATTGTCATCTGCAAACGCCAGGTTCGCAGCGGCAAAAATCCCCCCCCACAGGAAAAACAAAACCAGACCCAAAACCTGTAGCTTGTTCACGATTTCTCCTTTCATGAGATATTGTAAGGTCATAGGTGAGAGATGGCTCTTCACCCTTTGTTAAGAATATTCGTCTTCGATTCGTTCCACTTTATTCTCAATTCATTGTTCCTGCAATTCCTCTATATAATCGACAGGGAAAATTGGTGTGTTATTTGAATTTTTTCTTTTCTCTTCTTTTACATTCAGGATAGATCCGCCTTTTTTTAGGCACACCCTTGGTTGGGTGGCGCTCCACCCTTGAACAGATAATTGATTAAATAAATCACGTCCCCTACGTCTACCACGCAGTCTGCGTTTACATCCCCGCAAGCCAGAGGGTTAGGCATGGGTCCCCCCTTGAACAGGTAGTTGATCAGGTAAACCACGTCCCCCACATCCACCGCCATGTCCCCGTTCGAATCACCGGGTACGAAAAGCCAGGGTGTCTTCAGCCAGCCCAATACTCGCTGCATTACCAAGACCGGCCGGCTAAGCCACTTTCCATGAAAATAATCTCCGCTTGAGTTAATCCCCTCAAAACCGAACCCGAAAAAGACCAGCTTATAATCTCCCTTATATTTTATCCCCGCCACCGAATCGGTGGGTCCGAACGTGTTGTCCGTATATACCAGGACGGTATCCGCCAGTGAATCCGGGATCAGGTGATCCTTGTAGAACTGGTTGTTCGCTCCAGGTGTGTTCTCCGGATAAATCCATAAGGTGTCCCCCACCTCGTCTCCGGGATAGCCCGCCGTCAGATGTCTGAAATTGTCCCCGCCATAGCCTGCATGCAGATAATCCTTAAGGAAAATGGAATCCAATGGATCGGACGAGTTGGCCAGAACCTCGGCTGCATCCTGGCTGGTCAAAAACAAACCACCTCCCTGGTCCAAAAAGCTCATCAGGCTATCCAGCTGGGTAGGGGTGAAAAGAGAGGTTTTATGATCACCTGTGAACCAGATAAGATATTTATACTGCCTGAATGAAAAGTTCGGATCCTTTTTCGCCTGGGTATCCCAGACGTCATAGATATTTCTAAGCGAATCCAGGGGAGCGGTATAATAGGTCAGATAATCCTGAACCGAGCCGGAATCGTCGTCCACGAGCAGAATCTCTGCATCCCCCACCGCCACGGTCAGGGTGAAATCGACCGTATATGACCCTCCGTTCCCTACCGCATGCAGAGTGAAGTCAACCGGCCTTCCTGGAAAGTTTGGGGAAACCGTAAATTCGATGGGATCCGCATAATTGGTGGCCGTACCGCCCGTACCGATCTCTCCCAAATATGAGGTCGGATCTATGAATGTGATCCCCGCCGTATCCGCCGAACCGGTTATGGTGGTTCCGCTGAGGGGAAGCCAGATATTCAATAAGGAGAAATATATCTTTACCGTCTCGCCTCCCTCGGGTCTGCCGTTACCGTTTCCTCCGGGAGCGGAATCGTTGAAAACGTAATTGTTCAAAATCAGACAGGGGCGGGACCAGGTGACGTCCAGATTGGCATGCATGACCGAGTCGGAATCGGAGACGTTCCACACCGCCACCTGGGTGGAATTATCGTAATAATCGTGTGAGCCGGGATGGGTGGTGTCATCGAACGCTCTCTTGTTGGAGCTTCCGGGATAGGGATCACCAAAGTCTCCGGAGTTGAGATTGTTATAACAGTTTTCCAAGTGGTACATCCCGTCTGCCTGCTCCAGTGCCACCTTTAAGTGGGGAGAGGGAGGGTTGCCCGGGCACCATTCCTGACTGTTCCCCTGTGCCGCCTCGTCCACATGATAGATCAACAGACCATCCCCCGGTATGAAACGGTCGAAACCGGTCTTCTGCCTGTTCTCCACCAGGTAATACTGTGAACCCCCGGTGCCGGATGTCCATAGCCGATAGGAGAGGGGGGCGGTTTCCGCTTGCAGGATCTCCACGTCGGTCTGATTGGAGGTTAACCAGATAGGGCTGGTCCATCCCATCTTATATTTACACCAGCCATCAAAACAGGCTGGGGTTCTCCCTCCACCGTTCCATGATCCCCCCGCCATCATGGTCCAGTTTCCCATACCGCTGGAGCTGTAATCACCGTCGTAAAGGTCCGGTAAACCCAAGGTATGTCCGAATTCGTGACCGAAGACCCCCATGTCTACCAATACCCCTCCGTTCCGTATCTCCGGGTCGGTATTGTAACTGTAAAGGCTCACCCCGTCCCGGACCAAAACGGTGTTCATCACCCAGGCATGTGACCAGATCTGATTGTCGCTTCCGGTCTCCTCCGCTCCCATCCCGGCGTGCACTACCACCAGGGCGTCCACCCATCCGTCCTGATCATAATCGTAATCCGCAAAGTTCACGTACGGGTCGGCTGCATCCACTGCATCCTCGGCCATCTTCTGGGCATTGCTGGGATAGGAACCAAATCCGTTCTGCCCCGCCACATAATAGGAATAAAGCTGGGGCATGCGATGCCAGCCGGTTACTCCCCCCAGAAGCTCCAATTGTCCGAAGGAGTTCTCCCGATAGAAATCGCGCATGCTTCCCGTGGGATAGGTAAAGCCTTCGCTGAAAAGGAGGGTGGAAAATTCGCTGGTATCGTGAGAGTGCAGGTTATCGTCGAAGTCGATGCAGATGACCACCGGTTTCAAAGTGTCCACCGTGGCTGCTTTCCTTCCCAATAAAGGAGGTTGGGGATTGGGCTGTTCCACCCCTTTCTGCTGGGCGATTTGAAAACGGTTGGTCCATTCCTCCAGCTTTCCCTCTTTCTTTAGTTTTTCCACCAATTCCGGGGAGAGTGAAACCCCCCATATATAGACCGATGTAAAAATAAAAACTGAAATAAAGAAAATTGAGACTAAAATCCTTCTCCCACAGACACCCATTATTTCTCCTTTCCGGTTAAACCATTCGGTAAGACTTTCTTTCAGCTCTTTCTTAAGAAAAGTCTTAGGACCTATACTTTGCGTCTCTCTTTTCAGTCGATTCTTGCTCTGAAAAGTCTATATCCCTACAACAGAACACCGGGATTATGTCCCGGTGTTCTGTTCGCAATATCCGCAGTTGCCTTATTCATAAGGCCTTGGAACTTCCTTTTCATTTGAAAAGATACATCTATGCGCAACACCCTGAAGGCGCGGGACCATTTTTGAATAAATAATTTATCAGATGAATCACGTCTCCCACATCGATAACACAGTCTCCGTTGGGGTCTCCGGCAGCTTTTGGATTCGGGATCGGTCCGCTTTTGAAAAGGTAGTTGATCATGTAGATAACGTCCCCCACGTCTATCACTTTATCCCCGTTTCCATCACCGCAAATATAATTGGTTATGGCGAAATAGCCGTCGGTGACGTCGGAGGGGACCCCGTCCGAGGCATCCGAGATCCTCACCTGGCAGCTATCCGAAGGGGTATTGGGAACCTCCAGGGTAAATATGCCGGTATTGGCAGCGCTGTCGGCAATGGTTATCCAGTTTGACCCGGCGTCGGTGGAATACTCGATCTTCACGTTCTTGTTAAAAGAGACCGACTGCCAAAGGATGTCGGTGGTGTCGCCGATATACCACGCCTCTCCATCGTTTGGAGAGATCAAATCTATGGCGGGTAAAGGCGCTTTCAGCCACTCCAGTACCCTCTGCATTATGTAATGGGGGGTGCTGGTGTATTGATACTGGAAATACCCCCCGTCACTTCTGATGGATTCGAATCCGAAACCAAACATTACCACCTTGAAGAAATCCCCCGGATACTTGATGCCAGCCACCAATTCTGAAGGGGTCCACCACTGACCGGATCCGACGGTATAGAACAATACGGTATCCACTTCGGAGTCGGGAACCAGGTTATCCTTGGAGGTTTGGTTGCTGACCGCGTAATTCGGATATATGTACATCGAATCGCTTATCTCGTCGCCGCTGCGCCCCACCACCAGATACTTGGTGTTATCTCCGTCGTATCCGACATGCAGATAGTGTTTAAGGAAAAGGGTATCCCACGGATCGGATGAAGCCGACAATACCTCTGCCGCATCCTGGCTGCTCAAGAACAGCCTTCCCCCTCTGTCTAAAAAGCTCATCAGGCTTTCCACCTGTGCCTGGCTGAAAAGATCGGTCTTGTGATCCCCGGTGTACCATATCAGATATTTGTATTTATTGAAGGTGATGCTGGGATTGGTTTGAGCTGTCCAGATGTCGTAAATAGTCCTTAGTGAATCCAGGGCAGAGGTATAGTAGCTCCGATAATCCGCCACCGAGCCGGTGTCGTCATCCACGATCAAAATCTCCGCATTCCCTGCCCAGACCTCCTTGTTGAAATCGAGACTGTAGGCACCTCCATTTCCCTGCACATGCAATGTGAAGATGACCGGTTTCCCTGGGAAGTTCGGGTCCACGGTAAACTGCATGGGATCCGAATTGTTGTTAACGGTAGAACCGGTGCCAATGGTTCCCAGATTGGAGGTATTATCGGTAAAGGTTATACCCGCAGTGTCTACTGAACCGGTTACCACGGTTCCGGTAATGGGAAGCCAAATATTCTTGATGCTGAAGTAGATCTTGCAGGTCTCTCCACCCTCCGCTCTTCCATTTCCATTCCCTCCCGGCGCAGCGTCGTTTATAGTGAAACTCATCAGATAAAGACAAGGTCGGGACCAGGTCACGTCCATGTTGGCATGCATGATCGAATCCGGGTCGGTGATGTTCCACACCGCCACCATGGTGGAGGTGTCATAGTAAACGTGGGAGCTGGGGCGGGTGGTATCGTCAAAAGCCCTCTTATTAAAAATCCCGGGGTAAATATCTCCTCCGTCTCCATCGTTCAAGCCGAAGCAACCCTCCAGGGTGAAAAATCCGTCTGCCTGTTCCAGAGCTACCCGATAGTGTGGAGTAGGCGGATCTCCCGGACACCATTCATTATCGTTGGTGGTCATGGCTTCGTCCACGTGATATATCAACAACCCCTCACCCGGGAGATACTGGTCGAAGCCAGTCTTCTGACGATTTTCCACCATGAAATACTGTGAGCTGGTATACCCCTTATAACCCAATCGGTAAGCCACCGGTGAGGTTTCCGCTTGAGGGATCTCCACGTTGGTTTGATTGGACAAAAGCCGGGTAACCTCGTTGAATCCCATTTTATATTTATTCCAAGCGTCGATATGGGCTGGTCTATTTCCTCCGCCCAGAAAGGAGCCGGATGCCATAATGGTCCAATAGCCCAAACCGTTGGACTCGTAACCATAATCGTACATGTCCTTGGCACCCATTGCATGCGCTAATTCATGTGAGAATACCCCTATATCGATCAAGGCTCCTGTAGCATGCTCCTCTGGATCCATACTGTAAACATACATTGAAACCCCGTCCTTTACTAGTGTGGTAGACATTTGCCACTTGTGAGAGTGGATGTCATTATCGCTTCCCGTCTCCTCCCTTCCTGGTCCTGCATGCACTATGATCAAATAATCCACCACTCCGTTGTGATCATGGTCAAAGTTGGCAAAATTGACTCCCGCTGCATCAGCCGCGTTCACCGCATCCTCTGCTAACCTCTGAGCATTACGAGGATAAGTGCCCAACCCCCCTGCATTATTGGTATAGTAAGAATACAGTTGAGGCATCCGGTACCAACCTACCACGCCACCTTTAATATCTTTCTTCTGATAAGAGTTCTCCCAAAAATAATCTCTCATGCTCCCCGTAGGGAACACAAAACCTTTGGTAAAGAGCAAACTAGTATATTGGCTGGTATCATGCGAATGTACGTTATCATCGAAATCCACACAGATGACTACGGGACTCAAAGTATCCACCGCTAATCCCTTATCCAACAGGGGAGTGCTTGGTTCATCCAAACCCCTTTGTTTGGCGTCTAAGTATTGGGTAACCATTTTATCCAGTTTGCCTTCTCTCCTTAGCTTTTCCACCATCTCCGGTGAAAAGGAAACTGCCCACACTATGGTCGATAAGATCAAAAATAGGGCAACAGAAAAAACGACAAAAACAATGCTTTTGCGAGGGAAATGCATATCTCCTCCGTTTTGATTTAAAGGTTTAAAACAACCCCATTCGATTGCCTTCTGCCCCAAGCTTTCAAAAAAGAGTTCCTTTTTGCTTAGAAAAAAGCAAAAAAGTCTCCTCTATTTACCATAATAATAAAACATTAATGAAAAAAGTCAAGCAAAATCCTATTTTATCTGTCGGCAGAAGAACTGAAATCATGACAGATTACCCTATGCCTGTTAACATTTTATCATATCGAGATTTCGGTTTGACCAGAACTTCAGAAGAAATGCTTTCCCGGTGATTTGATTCCATCCATAGAATCGGAAATTAAAGGGAGTAACAATACAATTTTACTCCTGTTTGTATTTTCGATATGAATTACGAAAATCTTTGAGGTTTTGGTAATATAAATCCCTTATTAATCATTTGGAGAATTGGTTAAAAGGCAAAACTTAAAGACCTTCCGATTTGACTTGCAATTCCCTCCGGGTAATTTATTATTGTAATTGAATTAAAAAACGCTCGGAGAGTTATTGTATGTACCTGCAGGTAGACGGTAACTACGGCGAAGGTGGTGGACAGATACTCAGAACCACCCTCTCTTTGTCCTGCATTTTAAAAAAGCCGGTGGAGATAACTAACATCCGCCGGGGGAGGAA
>JBDROD010000413.1:0-2844 GCA_043810415.1 Candidatus Zixiibacteriota bacterium
CTGCCGGAGCGGATAAATTCAACACCTGGATCTCCAACCTGCAGACCCCCTTAACTCACGTTCTGGAGATCGGATTGGCAGCGGTGGTGGCGTTTCATCTTTTGAATGGTCTGCGTATAACCGTAGTCGATTTCTTCTTTCTAACCAAACCCCACAAGACCCTTTTCTGGGTAGCCATGGTTATATTCTTGATCTTTATGGTCATCACCGCCGTGGTCTTTTTGGGGAGAGCTTTTTCGCATTAAAAAATTATCGAAGTTCGGTTATCGGTGGCGAAACTCGTTTCGTAAATAGAAGTTCGGTGATAGAAGATCGAGAAAACCATAAAGTTGATATTCGAGATTCGAACTTCGAAAACGATTCTCGATACGAGCATCGAGACCGACAAACCAGCTTGGAGATTTAATAAAGAGGAGATGAAATTATGATATTTCACGATATTCTGATAGTAGGCGGAGGGTTGGCGGGTTTGAGAGCGGCGATTGCGGCGGCGGAGAAGAAAGCGGACGTGGCTATCATCACCCGGCTTTATCCGATAAGGTCGCACTCCGGTCAAGCCCAGGGCGGAGTGAATGCTGCCTTGGCCAACAATCCAAAGGCAGCAGATGATACCCCGGAGAAACATGGGTTCGATACCATCAAGGGTAGCGATTTTCTGGCGGATCAAGAAACCTCCATCTTCATGACCCAGGAAGCACCCGAGGTCATTTTCGAAATAGAACACTGGGGCTGTCCTTTCAGCCGAACACCCGAAGGGAAGATAGCCCAGAGACCATTTGGCGGTGCGGGCTATCCCCGTACCTGCTATGGGTCGGACAGGACCGGTCATTACATGCTTCAGACTCTCTACGAGCAGACGGTGAAACACAACATCAAGGTCTACAGCGAATGGGTGATTGTTGCCTTAGCCCGGGATGTGGACACCTGCTGCGGGGTAGTGGCTTTGGATATGAAATCGGGACAGCTACAAGCCATGGGAGCCAATGCGGTGATATTTGCCACCGGGGGCTCCGCCCGGATCTACGGTAATTCCACCAACGGCATCACCTCTACCGCCTTTGGAGTGGCCATGCCTTACTGGGCGGGAGTTCCTCTGAAAGACATGGAGTTCATCCAGTTCCACCCGACGTCACTTTTTCCCAGCAATATCCTCATAACCGAGGGATGCCGAGGCGAGGGAGGCACTCTGATCAACAAGGATGGGGAGAGGTTTATGACCAAATACGCACCCAAGACGATGGAGCTTGGTCCCCGAGACATCGTGGCCCGGAGCATCACGACCGAGATATTGGAAGGGCGCGGGTTTGAGGATTCATACGTATATTTGGATTTAAGACATCTGGGAAAAGCCAAGATCATGGAGCGTCTGCCCGGCATCAGAGATATAACTCTTGACTTCATCGGTTTGGATCCGATAGAAAAGCCCATTCCCATTCAACCCGGAACGCACTATTGCATGGGAGGAATAGATGCCGACGTAAACGGAGCCACCATCCTTCCGGGTTTCTATGCCGCCGGGGAGTGCTCCTGTGTAAGCGTGCACGGAGCAAACAGATTAGGCGGAAACTCGCTTCTGGATACCTTAGTCTTCGGTAAAATGGCAGGAAAGATGGCGGGGGATTACGTTAAGGACAAACCCAAGCAGCCGAGGATAAATGCCTTGGAACGGGCGATGAAGAGAGAAGAAGACAACTTCAGTCAAATGCAGAAGGGCGGGGGAAATGAGAATCCTCACAAGATCAACAATGAGCTGAGAAAACTTATGCCGGAAAAAGCGGGGATATACCGGGATGAAAAGCTTATGGCGGATGGATTGGCGCAGATCAAAGCTTTAAAGGAGAGATTCAAAAAAGCCCGACCGGTGGCTTCCGGCAGAAGCTTCAACTTTGATAAGCTCTGGTTTTTGGAGATCAAGGGAAATCTGGACGTGGCAGAGGTATTGATGGCGGGAGGCTTGGCGCGGAAGGAGAGCCGGGGCTCTCATTTCCGCAGGGATTTCCCCACCCGGGATGATGCTAATTTTCTTAAACATACCCTGGCCACATATAGTCCCGAGGGACCAAAGTTATCTTACAAACCAGCTTCGATTACCAAGTATCAGCCGGAGGAGAGGAAATACTAAAATAGATGGAGACTGGGACTGAGATAAAACTTTAAGAAAAGGGAAATTAATTATGACTGAATTCAAAATCCTGCGATACGATCCGGATAAGGATCAGGAACCACACTTCCAGACTTATACCTTTGATTCACCCAAGGGTATGACCGTTCTGGAAGGATTGATCTATATCTTCGAGAATATCGATCCCACCCTATCCTTCAGGTCGATGTGCCGGGCGGCAGTGTGTGGCTCCTGCGCCATGCATATCAATGGGCTTTACAACCTATCCTGCCGAACCCAGATCGATAAATACGGTGGAAAAATTGAATTGCGACCCTTAGCCCATCTACCCATAATTAAGGATCTGGTGGTCGATTTGGAGCCGTTCTTTGAGCAATACAAGAAAGTCATGCCCTATTTGATTCCCAAAGAAGATCCCCCCAAAAAGGAATACATTCAAAGCGAGAAGGACAGAAAGAAGGTCGATCCCTGGGTGGACTGTATATTGTGTGCCGCCTGTTACGGTTCCTGTCCGGTAGAAGCCACAGATCCGAAATACTTGGGACCTGCGGCTTTGATGAAAGCATTGAGATTTATCGAAGACTCCCGCGACGGAAAAGGAAAAGACAGATTGGCTTTTGTCGCTTCTGACTTTGGCGTTTTCCGTTGCCACACCATTTTCAATTGTCAAAAGGTTTGTCCCAAGACCTTAGACCCCACTTTAGCTATCGCCAAGTTGAAGA
>JBDROD010000414.1:0-4416 GCA_043810415.1 Candidatus Zixiibacteriota bacterium
ATCTGTATTACGTTCGAAGATACAAAAATCGGAGACAATGAGGATATGTTTTTTCTATCTTTATAGTATTAAAACTATGCACGGTTCTATTCAAATACTGCAAACCCATGCCCAGACAAAATATCGGTGAAACACAGCCAAGATGATTCTCATCAATAACAAATTAATACATTCATTTATTTTGTCAAGCTAAAAAATAACCTCTGTCTATTTCCGGTACAATATATTTGTATACTTCGGGTATGTGCTCGTTTGAAAACAGGGGTGAATGCTGGAACTAAAGACGCTCGCTTTAGATTGATCCCCCATTTAATGGAATTTCAATTCTATACCCTCCGTCTCCCAGCGGGAGCGAACGTAAATTGTATCGGGATAGACGGCAAAGGGCTCCATGGAGGAATATGGTTCGATCTGGCCCAAATTGAAAGTCCGGTCACGATTTAAATCTGAGTATCCGCTGAGGAAATACTTACCCGGGAGTATTCTTTCAAACAGGAAGTGATCCGGAGTGGATGGGTGAATCTGATACGAAGATCCGTTTCCTTCGGGCTGCCAGAGCATTAGAATCAACTCACCCGAAACGTCAGAAGGTTTGGTTATCACCACCTTTCCCGAAACCGTGCCAAAGGTGTCCGAATTGATGGTTGTAAAACTTGACCTCATCAGCGAGTCCTGCCGGGATGCAGTTCCTAACAAATTACGGATTCCCTTGCCTAAAAGATTGATCGCATATGACATTTTCCCCGATAAAAGTGAATCCGGGGAGAAAACAAACGTGTTTGGACTAATCCATTCGCCTTTACCAACTACCTGGTTCGAGTTCGAATCCATAAGGCTGAAATTATCCTCCACCGTCTGGGGAACGGGGGGCTGATTGAAAGAGAGCTTAATTCTTACGTCCAGAGGAACTTGGACAGCTTGGTTTGATGGTGATATGAAGAGGATTTGTAAACCGGCGGTATCGGGAGATACCGATCCTTCAAACCTACAGGCGTTATATATGGTATCCATTGCATTGCCGGCTTGATCCTTTAACTCCGGCACTTTCAGTTCTAAGGTTGCATTCGAAGTCATTTCACCGGTTAGCAGGAGAATGGTCTTCGTGTTATCATCCGTATAGAAAGACGAGATCACCGGGATAAGTTTCTGATCGGAGAGGAGCGATAATTCATAGTTTGAGGTATCCAACAGGCTCTTCTCATCCATCTTTTCACTTAACTCCAATCTCACCAGATTTCGGTTCAGAGCACGGCAGTTTAGCAGTCCGAGCGGGCTTAAGTCGATTTTATCCATCACAAAATCGACGAACGCTTCAGACGTATTCTCTTGGATCAAGGTAACGTCGCTGGTGGTGACCCCCACGATCTCGTCCTCCCCGCTCCACAACACGTCCCGGTTTATATCCTTGACCGCAAAGAGCCGGTATTTTCCCCAGCCCAGATTTTTCAAGGCATATTTCCCCTGCTCGTCGGCTTGGGTGACATAGTCCGGTTTTTCCTTTTCGGGATAAACTTCGGTTCGCTCTTCGGATAAGAGATATGCCCATACGCCGATTTCTATTTCCCTTCCGAATCCAGTTCCTTTCTTTACCCAGACCTCTCCCGTTATGGCTCCCTGGTCTATGCTCGCACCGGTAGAAAAAGCAAAAGTGAACGACTGGCTTATCCGGTTTCTGTGCAGATCTTGAGCACCGGTACCGATCGTCACCACATAGGTTTTGTCTTTCTGCCAAATTTCCAAGGAGGATAGGGTGAGCGTCTTCCCATGCCAGTTATAGTCCAAAGGGGTTTTAGGAAAAGGGGAGATGAAAATCGCCCCTTCGACGGATTCTTGCAGCATCCTCTCGTTAAAAGTGATCTTTATTTTTGAATTAA
The DNA here is from genome assembly GCA_043810415.1 of Candidatus Zixiibacteriota bacterium. GTDB lineage: Bacteria > Zixibacteria > MSB-5A5 > MSB-5A5 > SM1-73 > CAIVRH01. The sequence goes on from JBDROD010000414.1 coordinate 1,875, forward strand.
GATCGACGCCGGTGGAGTCAGATGAGGGGGAGACCAAAATCACCTTGGGCGGAGTAGTATCCTCCGGACCTCCGGGCGGCATCCCCTCCTTGGCGCAATGGAGCAAGTACAAAAAGGTAATGAATAATATAATCAGTACAGCGTGTGGGGTTTTCATCGAGGGAGATGCCCTATTCTGATGCTCCATTATTTCCTCGTCCATGAGGCAATAATTTCAAGAAAAAACGTAAGGTAAGAAACAACCTTAAGGTAAGATTTATTTCCCAAGTTTGTTTTTCAGATTTTCGTTCTCCGGCTCCAACTTCAGCGCCTCTTCCCATTCTCTCCTGGCTTTTTTGGTTTCACCCATGGCATTATATATATCCCCCAGGTGTTCATGGATGATGGGATCGCTGCTCATTATCTCCAGCGCCTTCCTTATTTGAATCTCCGCTTCCTGCAGCTGTCCCCGCCGGAAAAGAACCCAGCCATAACTGTCCAGATAAGCGGCATTATTAGGTTCAACTTCCAAAGCTCTTTTGATCATAGCCAGCGATTCGTCCAACCTGATCCCTTTGTCGGCAAACATGTAGCCTAGGTAATTCAAAGCCGAGGCATTGGTGGAATCGATTCTCAGAAGGCGTTCGAATACAGCCACCGCCTGATCGAAATCCCCCTTCCGCTCGTAGGCAGAGCCGAGAGCATTAAGTATCTGAACGTCGTGCGGGCTTTTGTCGGATGCCTTATTCAAAATCACAACTGTGGAATCGTAATTGTTCTCTCGAGCGTAGGCGTTCCCCATCAGGAAAAGAAAATAAACTTCCTCTCTGGTTTTTTCCAGGGCTTGCCGGTAGACTTCAATGGCTTTGTCCGTGCTGTCCTGTCGTAAATAAACTAAGGCGAGATTTGCCCACCCGTCCGGTACGGAGTCGTTCAGTGCAACGGTGGTCCCGAATTCCTCTTTGGCTTTATCGAACTCCTCCTTATCCAAAGCTATTTTCCCCAGGAAGAAATGTATTTGGGGATCATCCGGATTGGATTTCAGATACGAGACGAAAACACTTTCCGCCTTGGCGTAATCTCCGGAGGTAAGGTAGATGACACCCAGTCTCTTTTGGGCATCCAGATCATCCGGTGAAAGAATGGAGAAAGTCTCAGCCTGCTTTAAAGCTTCGTCCTTCCTTCCGGTCTGGTACAATAGGGCGATCAGTTTGCTCCTGACCGCTTTGTTGGCCGGCTCCAAATCCGAGTATCGCTGATAATATTTAATCGCCTCGTCCAAGTCCTTTTTTGCTTCATAACTTTCCGCCAATCCCCCTATTGCCTTCAGATTATCCGGTTGCAAATCCAGCACTTTTTTGTATGCGGATATCGCCTCATCCAAATTTCCGCTTTGTAAAAGGAGACTGGCTAACTGGAGATATACGTGCGGAGAGAAAGGTTGAAGATCCGCCACCATTTTCCAGTAATTTATGGCCTGATTGATATCGCCTTTCAATTGGTATAGTGCAGCCAGATGCCATAAGGTGCTGATATTGGTTGAATCTTGTTGCACTGCCATAGAATATGCCACAATGGCGCTGTCATCCTGCCCGGTGACCCGGTAGCAATCTCCCAGTAATTGATAGGTCCGGGCATCCTTGGGCACGACCTGTAACGCTTCCTTTTTGGCAGATTCCACGTCCTTGATCATTAAATAAGCTTGCGCCAAGGTAAACCTCAGTTCTGGGTTATTGGGTGCGAGGGAAACCGCCTTTTGGTATTCAGCCAAAGCAGATCTGTAATCTTTGGAAAGTTCGAATAGATCCCCATCGACATAATGCTGGAAAGCCTCCAGATACGATTGCTCGGTTATTTTTTCGTTTTCCTGGGTAAATACATTCAGCCTAGGATTCAAAAGAAAACACCCCCAAAAAACCAGGCAAAACCCAAATACGATTTTTCTCATGACATTTAAATTCCCTTCTGAACTTCTTACCTTTGCTTCCGGTTTCAATTTATGATTTCAATACAAAATTGCAAGCGGTAAATAAACGTCACTCCATTAAAAGGATAACTGCAAAACAAGATTTTTCTTGACACATCCAATTATACACTTTAGTTTTGCTAAAAGTTTGCAAAGCTAAAATGTGGTTTTGACTTATAAGATCACTTAAGGGTATTTTTTTTGCTGGTTTTTAGATTCATCGACTTTTTCTTAACCCGACCTAAGTTCAGGAGGTGACAGATTGCATAATCCAACATCAAATGGTCCTCAGTCGAAAAGTAGTTTCAAGCCCTACATATCCCCCGACCAGCAGATGGCTGAAGTCACTACCCGGGCGGTCGTTCTGGGGATCATTCTTTCCATCGTTTTTGGATTAGCTAATGCTTACCTTGGTCTCAAAGTGGGTATGACGGTATCTGCATCGATCCCTGCTGCTGTCATATCCATGGCAGTGCTGCGCGGCATACTCCGAAGGGGAACCGTGCTGGAGAATAACATCGTTCAGACTATCGGTTCGGCGGGGGAATCGTTGGCTGCGGGGGTGATATTCACCATACCGGCATTTTTCATCTGGAA
>JBDROD010000415.1:0-3747 GCA_043810415.1 Candidatus Zixiibacteriota bacterium
TAGTACTGTTCCAAATTTCCACCGTTGTCGTCGTCCACCATCAGGATGCTGGAGCGGCCTATCCAGATTTCTTTGGTCCAGCTTTTGGTATAGGCACCGCCATTTCCCGACAGATGAAAAGTGAAATTCACCTTTTTCGGGGGGAAATCCGCGGGCACTCCGAACTGAATGGGATCGGAGTAATTGCTCACCGTATCGTTTGGCGGGATATCACCCAGCTGGGATTGGCCGTGGATGAAGATTAAACCTCCGGTATCGGCAGTGGCGGTAACCGAAACCTGGTTGATGGGCAACCAGATATTGGAGAAGGTCAGATAGATGTTTGCCGTCTCTTCGGGTTCAGGCCTGCCGTTGCCGTTTCCTCCGGCAGAATCGTTCACCGAGAAATCTTCCAGAGTAACGTAAGGTCCGGGGGGGACGTAATTCACCAGGGCGGTAGCGTATCCGATATAGCAGCTGTTATATCTTATATAGAAAAAGCCGCCCATCCCCCATCCGGGACCCCAGCTGTTTTTAACGATCCACGCTCCGTTACCGTCACACAGGGTGTCGTCCCATCCCACAATCAAAACCGCATGATTTACCGGATCGAAGCCGTCGTGTTCGTAGCATCCTCCGGAATAATAATTGAAATCGCTATAGACGGTCATGGCGCAGGATACCGGTCCGGTCTGCAGTGCGGTTTTGATGGCGTTTATGTTATCGTCCACCGGGACCCAGCCGGTGAGCTTGGCCAGCACCTCGCAGGAGGTCTGGATGCAAGGATCGATGTCGTTGGCGTGATACGGCATACACTCCTCGCTTATCGAGCCGAAATCCCGGAACAGCTCATAAGCATAATCCATCCATCCCCCGTCGCAGCCCCAGCCATAACTTTTGCACGAGAGGATCTGCTGTTCCGATAGATCCATATCTCTTCCCCCGTATATTTTGGCCATCGACTCCAAAGCGCCCAGGGCGCCAAATGCCCAGCAGCTTCCGCAGCTTTGCTGGTTTCTAACTTCGGTAACGCCTCCCATCTGCCGCCAGTCAAAAACTGCAGGAAAGCTCGCTTTCAGCGGAGCGGTCAGTTTTTTTGCATTTTTAAACCACTCGTCGTACCATTCCGGCACCTTCAAGCCCAAAAGATACTGTCTTTCTTCGGGGGAGAGTTCCGCCACCGAGGTCCTGCCCGCGGTCCAATGATATCCCTTCTCCTCGATCATCTTCTGCACCGCTTCAACCTCCTGGTCCACCTTGTCCTTGGAAAATGCGAAACCGGATATAAAGAGGAGGAGAAGAAAAAACAGCGAAAAGCCGGCGATGATTTTTAAATTTCTCCAGAAAAGCTTATTCACGGGCATGATCGACTCCTTGGATAAGTTAATGCATAGTAATGCTCTTTTGATATTACGTCGAAATTACGATTCCGGCTAACAGCCCGCTCCGTAAAATCCGGAGCATTTTGCTCTTCACTTCAAATTAATACAATTTCCGGATAAGTCAAGGGAAAATCGATCCCCAGACGTGCGGGGTTACGTCAAGATAATTGTGTAAAATTGTTTTGGGACATATCCTGGGGTTGGTTTATGACATAAGCTATTAGACCATAGATGATTCTTTCCACGCTTTTGGTGTTATTGAAAGATCTCATTGGAATTATTCTTCGTTGTAACTCTTGTAAGTATCGTTCCAAAAGATTATTGGTTTTAAGCCTGGTACGGATGGGATCAGGATATTCCAGATAGGTAAGGTAGTATTCCAATCCTTTAAGGAAACACCTGACCGCCTTAGGCTCCTTAGCAGACCAGCAGTCACAGAATATTCTCAACCGTCTGTGGACTTCAGTTTTTGTCTCTCCTTAGAAAACACGGAGAGCGTCAGAGATGATGCGACGGCGATGACGTTTGTCGGTTAGATGTTGCCCTACGTCGGTGGCTTTATGAAAGGTGCAGAGCTGATGAGACACCCGAGGATACAATACCCGGATTGCTTTTACCAAACCACCGGCTCCATCCGAGACAATCACCTCCAACTTTTCTTCTTTAAGACCTCGCTGTTTCAAATCACTCAGAAAACCCCACCAACAAGACTCAGACTCGTTAGGCGCCAACTGAAAAATCAAAAGCTCCTTGCTACCATCCCCTTTAACTCCCAACGCCACCAACAACACCTTCTTAACCTTCACCGGCTTGCTTAAGGTGACCCATAACCCGTCCAAATGCAAAAACTGATAATCGCCCCCCAAAGACCGCCTATGAAACTGCTCCAACTGGTGGTCCAGCTCCCTGACAATGTTAGAAACCGTCTGAACACTAATACTGTCTCCAAATAAACACTTGAATAATTGCCTGGTCTTCCGCGTTGAATGTCCCAACAAAAATGCCTCCAATAACATCACATCCACTTGTCGCTGGCGACGACGATAGCGCTCCAATACCTCAGATTCCAGCCCTCTCTCCCGTACCCGCGGAACCACTAACCCCTCTACCCATCCATAACCAGTCAACAAATCCCGAACATAACTCCCATTTCGATACCCACACCGTCCATCCCCACGCTCATACCGATCACACCCCACTTGAGCTTTCTGCTCTATAACCAACGCCCGTTCCAAATGAATCTTAACAAACCCCTTCACCTCCCCCTCAAGCAACCTCCAAATCCCCTTGACTCCTAACCACCGATTCCCTAAATTACTCTCCGAGAAATCCATTTCTCGCATAGGGCATATCCTCCTTTCTTTAATTCCACTAAATGGATATGCCCTACTACTTTATCTAGTCAACCATAATTTTACACAAAACAATTTACACAATACATTCTTTCGCTGCCGAATATAGTCCTTGACAAAACCACTAAATATCTCCATATTGTTGTGTTGCTTACAGACGAAGTACCTACTCTAAACTCTTAAGGAGAGGTGGTAGGAGATGAAGCGCTGCATTCTTATTTCAGTGATTCTGACGGCTGCGATTCTGGCTGCACGGCAAGCCGGTGCCGAAGGTCAAATGTGGGGCAACGACGTGTTGGTCCATCAAGCCAACCATATTTATGGTTTTGGCATGGACCAGGGGGATAAGGATACCTTACTGTTGGTTGTTTCCGACAGCAGCACCACTAATCTAAAAGATACGCTTTATCTCTATCGTTCCACGGACAACGGGCAAACCTGGAGTCACGAGGCCGTGATGATCTCAGGGGGCGATAACGTGCGCATGGGCAAGGCAGACATCATAGCCGCAAAAGGAGACTCAAATTTTGTTTTCGTATTTTGGATCTACAACCACAAATTGTATTATAACAGGTACAATTACAATAGCCTTTCCGGATATTCTCCAAGAACGGTTGGCAACGAAAATGTGGTAGATTTTTCGATTTGTCAGGATCTGTATTCCAATTATTGGTTATATGTTGTTTACCAGACCGATCAGGATTCGGTGATATTTAAACGTTGCAGAGATTATGGTTGGACATGGGAGGAGAGAAAGAATCTCACCGCCATCACTCCCATCACCAATCAGCCGACCATGGCCTTCAGTCGAGGCACTTACCTGGTGGTGGCCGGCAAGACTGATGACGACACGATCTACACCATAAGGAATGATAACTCGGGCAATCTGGCGAATTGGAAGGACGGGCAGTACCCCAGCGGAATCGGTGACTGCGATGCTCCGGTGCTTGCCGCCTCGCATACCGCGCCGTGCCGGCCGATAATTATTCCGGGCCTGGCCGAGAAAATTTTGATTATTACTTTCCCGGCTAACC